>CAUOQW010000032.1:0-11013 GCA_963506825.1 uncultured Cellvibrio sp. | reverse complement strand
TGGAGCGAGTGGGCGTTGAATTAAATGAAGCTATTCGTATGGCAAGTACTTATCCCGCTGCAATGATGGGTGAAACGCATTTGGGCTCCATTAAAGTCGGCTACACCGCCAGCCTGATATTAATAGATGATGATTTCAACTTAGTACGCTCTTGGATTAATGGCTCCCAGATACAGTAAATACTTCCGCTCACCCTGAGCGCGTAGCAGTCGAAGGGTTTTTCATGTGGTACATCTAGCGTTTTGCCCGCTCCCTTACAAGAGCGGGCTTTTTTATGGATCACTATTTTTAAAACGCACTGAATCCAAAACAGATTTAACAACGTCCAAAGGATTAAGGGAAATATCCTGACGGTTAAACATGATTGTTAAGAAACGATAAGCACTTAAGGAAAGATATCAAGAGGTGACACTTGACCCTATTTAGCAAGATGCCAAGCGCATATAGTCTCTCTTATTTAACAGTCTCACTTATTAATAGCCACACCCATTTATTTTAAACGCCTAGACTGATGCCACGTGATCACCAGACTTCTGACCAATACTATTAGTACACATTAAGGAATTGCTATGCCGAACAAAACTCTCCTCGCCTTTAGCATCATCGCCATTTTGGCAGGCTGCGGCGGAGCACCTAAAGATGCCCCCGCAACCGACACCAAGCCCTCCATGATGATTGTACAAGAAGATATGGTGAAGATTTCGACGGGTCGCATCGCCTCAGGCCCGATTATTTCCGGCTCGTTGCAAGCCAAAAAGCAAGCGGATTTGCGCGCAGAAGTCTCCGCAATTGTGGTGCAAGTATTAAAAGACAACGGCGATAAAGTGCAAAAAGGCGATTTGTTAGTACGTTTGGATGACACCATTTTTCGCCAAGCGTTAATTTCATCGCAAGAGGCCGAACGCGCAGCCCAGCAGGGCTTCGACCAAGCCGAGCGCCAATTCAAACGCTTAACCACATTGTCTAATACTGGCGCAGTATCCACTCAAGCTAAAGAAGATGCCGAGTTGCGCCGCAACTCCGCGCAAAGCGATTTAGCCGCAGCCCGCGCACGCGTAACCCAAGACTCCCAACAACTCGCCCGCACCGAAGTGCGCGCGCCCTTTGCCGGGATTGTCGGCAATCGCCTAGCCTCCAATGGCGATACCGCACAGGTAGGTAAAGCCCTACTTAAAGTGATAGACCCCTCAAGTATGCGCTTTGAAGGTTTTGTACCTTCCGATCAAATCCAGCACATTAAAGTGGGGCAAGCCGTTACCTTTTACATCAACGGATCTCGCGACAAAGCCTTTGAAGGCCAGGTAGAACGTATCAACCCCGTTGCCGATACCGGTACTCGTCAAGTGGGCGTACAAGTCGCTCTTGCCAGTACCGAGAATTTAACCGTGGGCTTGTTTGCTGAAGGCCGTGTGCAAAGCGACATCGCCCAAGGACTCAGCATTCCAGAATCCAGTTTAATTCAGCAGGGCGATCACGCCTATGTGTGGCGTGTACAAAAAGGTGTATTGAATAAAGTGGAAGTGAGCATGGGCACACGCGATGTGGAATCCGGTGATTATGCAATCAAGTCTGGCCTTGCAGAGGGCGATACAATTCTGCGCCATCCACGCGGGCTATTAGTAGACGGCGCTCAGGTGAGCTTTGAAAAGACGCCCCCGCGCGCCACTAACGCAAGCGCTACTCCTCCAAGCGCTACAAATACTAAGAAGGAAGGCTAAGAATTATGTTTTTATCCGACTTTAGTATTAAACGCCCATTGGTCACCGTAGTTATTACAGTGGGCTTAATGATCGTAGGCTGGATGGCGCTCACGCAATTACGCGTGAACGAACGCCCCGATATTTCGCCACCGGTATTGCGCATTACTATCCCCTACCCCGGCTCTTCACCGGAAACCGTAGAGCGCGAAATTGTGGATCGTCTGGAGCGCGCCATGCAGGGTCTTCCCGGTGTGTATGAATTGCGCAGCTGGGCAAATGAAGGCAACGCATCCTTTAGTATTCAATTTGATTTCGATAAAAATTTAATTGAAGCGGCTGATGAAGTTCGCAATGCTATTGCAAGCGTGCGCTACAAATTACCCAATGAAATGCGCGAACCTATTATCAGCAGAGTTGACCCCGATGCCTGGCCGATAATGTCGCTATCACTTTCGTCATCCAGCCAAAGTCATATTGAATTATCCATCCTAGCTGAAAAAGAAATTGGCGACCGTTTACGCGGCATACCCGGCGTTGCCGTGGTAAATGTTAGCGGCGATGTAAAACGCGAACGTTCGGTGTTACTGCGCAGTGAAAAATTGCGCATGCACAATATTTCCGTTGTAGAAGTGCAGCGTAGTTTACAAAGCCAAAACCTCACCGCGCCCGGTGGAAAAATACAAGGCGAATTAGAAGATCAGAGCATTCGTTTGCTAGGTAGACTCGCAACGCCCGCCGATTTTGGCAACATCGTATTGAAACGCAATGGCGATGAAGTTTTACGCTTAAGCGATGTGGCCGATGTGGTCGACGGCAATGCCGAACGCAACAGTATCAGTCTTTATAACGGCCATGTATCTGTGGGCATCAGTATTATTCGCACCCGCGATGCGAGTACCGTAAGTGTGTCAAAAGCGGTACGCAAAGAGGTGGAAGAAATTCGTAAACAATTAAAACCCGGCACGGAAATTGAAATCGCAAACGATGGCGGCGAGTGGGCTGAGTCGAGTTTAAATAACGTGATTGAAGCGCTGATTTTAGGCGCGGGCTTAACCATTTTTGTGGTCTACGCATTTTTAAATTCCTGGCGCTCAACACTTATCACCGCACTCGCGTTACCTACCTCGGTACTTGCGGCATTTATCGCGGTCTGGCTGTTTGGTTTTTCGCTTAACTTTATGACGCTACTCGGCTTATCGCTCGCCATAGGTGTATTAATTGACGATGCGATTGTGGTACGCGAAAACATTGTGCGGCATATGGAAAACGGATCAGATCGCATGACTGCATCGCGCGAAGGCACAAAAGAAATTGGCCTCGCTGTAATGGCAACCACTTTTTCAATTGTCGCGGTATTTATTCCTGTCGCGTTTATGGAAGGCGGCCCCGGCCAATGGTTTAAACCTTTTGCATTAACCGTGGTTGCATCGGTTTTAGTTTCGCTGTTTATTTCTTTTTCGCTCGACCCCATGTTGTCATCGCGCTGGGGCGATCCTGTTGGTTATCAACACATGCCCAAGCGCGGTTTCAGCAAGGTGTTGCAGCGTTTTAATAATTGGTTTGATCATCAAGCCGACCGCTACACACTGGTGATTCGCTGGGCGCTCTGCCACAGACGCGTAATGGCTGTTATCGCAGTCGGCAGTTTAGTCGCCGCACTTGCTTTGCAATCCTTTATGGGCGGCACCAGCTTTTTACCCGCCGCCGATAACGGCCGCTTGGTGATAAATATTCGCTTGCCCTCAGGTGCGAGTCTTGAATATGCACGCATTAAAACCCAACAAGCCGCAGAACTTGCACGCAAAATTCCCGAAGTGAAATCGATTTATAGCGATATCAAACGCAACATCAGCCACGTAGATATAGACATTGGCAAACCCAGCGAACGCAAACGCGATGCTACAGCTATTGGCAAAGAATTACGCACCTACACCAATCGTTTAGTGGGCGCGGAATACACGGTGCAAGACGATACCAGCAATGGTGGCAATAAACCCGTGAGAATTAATTTCTATGGGCAAGACTCACGCAAGCTCATGGAGATTACCGAAGCCTACATGGATAACCTGCGCAAAGTAAAAGGCGCAGTTGATGTGGGCTTAGCTGAGCAGGATGCTATGCCGGAGTTGCAAGTTGAATTGGATCGCGGTTTAGCGAGCAGCTTAGGCATAGTCATTAGCGATGCCGCCCAAGCACTGCGCTTAGCCTTTGCCGGTAATGAAGTAGGCGATTGGGTTGACCCTAACGGAGAGACTCGCGATGTCGCCTTGCGCTTGCATCCCGATGACCGTGCGGACGCCGCTGCACTCGCGCGCTTGCCTTTAGTGCCCGGTGGCAGTAACTCGGTTATTCCGCTCGAACAAATCGCCACTATTCGTATGGATAAAGCGCCCTCAAGAATCGCGCACTCCGATAGCAAACGCACCGTCACAGTCACAGCAAACGTAGAAGGCGCTAACCAAGGGCAAGTAATTAAAGAGGCAATGGAACTCACCAAAGCCATCGACTTTCCATCTGGCTACGGCATTCAGTTGGGCGGCGCAGGGCGCGACCAACAAGAATTGTTTGGCGCAATGCTTACTGCACTCTTATCGGGAATTGCCTTAATGTATTTTATTTTGGTAATTCAATTCGGTTCATTCTTAGCGCCCATCGCAGTAATGATGAGCTTGCCTCTAAGTTTAATTGGCGTAGTGATCGCGCTCGTCTCCACCGGCCATACGCTCAACCTCATGAGTTTTATCGGCATTATTATGCTCATGGGGTTAGTCGCAAAAAATGCAATTCTCTTACTCGATTGCGCGCGCGCAAAAGAGAAGGAAGGCCTAAGCCGCGAAGAAGCTTTAATGCAAGCAGGCCGCGCACGTTTGCGCCCTATTCTTATGACAACCTTCGCCTTAATTGCCGGCATGTTACCTGTTGCAATTGGCATGGGCGAAGGCGGCGAGTTCTATCAACCACTCGCGGTGGCGATTATCGGCGGCACAATTACTTCAACCATTTTAACGCTGTTAATGATCCCTACTTTCTACGACAGCATTCAAATTGCCCACGACAAATTCGTCACGAAATTTAATCGCTACCAAACCGAACACGGCGCGTTTGTGGGTGGCGTGATGATTATGATTGAAGCATTGCTCACCTTAATTTTTGTGCGATTGATTTATCGCTTAGCCTCTCGTTTGCTAAGACGCGGCAGGGGAATGGCTGGGCAACGCGGGTTAGCAAGCGCGAAGTAAATTGAAAACGTAATTTGAAGAAAAGAATAAGGCCGCGAAAGCGGCTTTATTTATTCATAGATAAATTTAAGGCAAGACATTTAATTACGCACAAGCCGTAGATTGGCGGTGAGCCTGCGAACCCCAACATGTCTAACTCGTTATTGGCACCCTATTGAATGACGAATGTATTCGATTAAAAGCTTTCGCACATTTTGCTTTAGGGTTTGTGCGGCAATATGGTCATGTTGGGGTGCGGAGTTCGCAAGCTCACACCTTACCGCCAACCTACAATAAAAATAAATCAGAAAGATAACAAGGACAAAAAATGCTATACAGAAAATACATTACCCCTACGACTTCCATTCTATTAATTGTTTTACTCGCAATCGCCTTCAGCGCCATGCGTGCATTCGGCGCGCTTGGGCCATCGAATTTGCGCTGGCTGTTGCCGTTAGGCTTTTGCTTAATGACGCTATTGCCATGGATTTTACTAACCGCAGATGGCCGCAAACAAATCGGGCTTAAAAAAGCTGACAAAAGTTCTTCTTACCTTCTTGCCATCGCCTGCGGTGCTTTAGCGTCAACTGCGTGCTTTTTGTTGGGCTATTTTATTTATGGGCATAGCGTAGAAAACTGGTACGTGAATATTGGCAACAGTTACAAAGCGATAATGGATACCTCCGCCATGTCGTTTGTAATGCTCAATTTAATATTCACTATTCCGGCAATACTGTTTAGCCCCATAGGCGAGGAAATTTTCTTTCGCGGTATGCTGCAAAAAACCATGGAGCAAAAGCTCAGTGTTTTTAGCAGCACAATTATAGAATGCGGATTCTTTGCCTTAGTTCACTTATGCCACCACGGCATTTTAAAAACCACCAGTGGTTTAGTCTTTATGCCCATACCCGCAACACTATGGGTAATCCAAATGTTCTTTGTCGCTTTTATGTTTTCATGGTTAAGAGCAAAAAGCGGCAGTATTTTTGTAGCTATAGTCGCGCACTCGGTTTTTAACTTAACAATGAATCTCTTTATCTTTGCGTTTTTGTGGAAGTGAATAACAATCAGTCTTTGTAGGTTGGAAAAGCCGAAGGCGCCTTCCGACACAAACATGCTGCAGCATTGCACAAGATTTCTTAAAAGCTGTCGGAAGGCGCTCGACAATTGCTCCTGCATTGCTCTACTACTTCACATCCATGTGAATATGCGCTTTTCCAACCTACACATGCCAAAAAACGATAAAGTTTTACTGAAACTGATAACTCAAGGTCAAACCAGCAGTACGCGGTGGTAGAAAAATCGCATCAAAACCGCCGGGGGTAATAAAGGTGCCGGATGAAGTTTTGATATTTTGATTAGTGAGGTTTTTGACAAAAGCTTCCAGCGACCACGGGCTACTATTAGATTCATAGCGCAAGCTCGCATCGTAACTGGTGTAGGCTTTTTGCACCGCGAGATCTTTTGCGCCATTGGGCGCGCTGTTAAATACACCGGCGGCTAAATCGCGGCGATTGTAAATATCCAAATAATACTCATCGGAAAAAGTGGCTTTGAATTGTGGTGTGAGCACACCATGATTAAATTCAAAATTGTGTTTATACACCAGCGTAAATTTCCAATCGGGTGCGCGCACTGGTGAGTTGCCAGATAACTCAACAATTTTTGCAGCGCGCCCAACATCGCTGTTTACATAGGGATTAAATAAATTGCCGAACAAGGTATCGGGCGTTTGGAAATTATCAAAGCGTGCGTTCATAAAAGCAGAGGCCAGGTGCAAATAATCGCGCACGGTCAAAGCCCAATCAATTTCTATTTCTAAACCGCGCACAGTAGCCGCTGCCGCGTTGCGCACAATCGTGCTGGTCACACGATCCACCACACCATCGCCATTCATATCAAATAAATCGCGATCTGAAAATTGTAAGTTGGTGTAGTCCGCTTGATAGAGCGCTGCATTTAAACGCAAATTTCCGTCCAGCAAACTTGATTTCAAACCCAACTCGTAATTAATCACTTCTTCAGGTTTTGCGTTGTTGCCGCGATCTTGAATATGGCCTGATTTAAAACCCGTCGCTACCGATGCGTAACTCATAACATCTGCGTGCAGATCATATTCGTAACGCAACAGGCCACTGGTGTTTTTCCAAGTTGCAGAATAATCGTTGACTTGTCGCACCCAGCAGGCTTGATCGCCAATACCAATGTGGCCGCCATTGTCGTAAGGCATGCCCGCATTAATCGCCGCTTGCGCGCCGGCATCCGCATAAATTTGTTCAGGTTTAGGCGCGCCATTGCCAATCGATTTAGCTGTGAGATAAGGGCCAAGCCCGGTGACGCGACAATTAAGACTGCGACCACCTTTATCAGATTTTGTATCTTGCGTATGGCGAATACCGGCAGTGAAGCGGCTCAGCTCACTGAGGTCATAAGTCGCTTGCGCAAACATTGCTTTGGATTGCACACGCCTATCGGGCTGCATAAATATCGCCGTGGCCGCGCCACCAAAATCGCTAATAAAGCTGGTGGTATTAGTGGGATCGCCGCGGCCGTCATCATCGGCTTGGTCAATCGCATAAACAATATCGTTGCGCTCTTGCGAGACGAAGGCACCGAGAATCCAACGCAAACTTTCGGTGTCGCTATTGATCAGTTGTAGTTCATGAGAATTAAAACGAAAGGTGGAACTGGCGGTGCGGCGCTGTTCGTAACTGCCGCTGCGTCCCATATCTTGATCGAAACCCTGCTCGCGCTCCATCACCGCGCTACCGGCGATGTAACTCAGGGTTTGTTCATTCGGCAACATATAATCCATGCGCGAACGCAAAGTCTTGTTGGTTAAATTTATAAATGATGGCGTATCCGATACGGTGGCGCGCATACCACGCGCAACCAAAGTAGGATCTAACTCGGTCACGCTGGTGCCTTGATCGCGATAATGTTCAAGGCTGGCAAACCATCTAAAATTTTCTGCGGGCTGCCACACGCTTGAAAGCCGAATCGCCTCTTGGTCATCCGCATCGGGCCCCTGTGCATGAATGCTAAGCGCTTTCTGATAAGCATTTAATTCAGCTTGAGTCGCGGGATATTGCGGCCCCAAACCGGCGTAATCGTGAATGAGTTTTGTGTAAGCATCGTGCTGATCCATTGCGCCAGCAATGCGCAGCGCCCAAGTGTCGCCAACTGGGAGATTGAGCGAAGCCTTGAGCGCTTGATGATCGTAATTTCCCAGCGTTAAAGCTATATCTGCCGCTTGCACACCGAGCTGAGGTTTTTCGGTTTGAATATTTATTCCACCCGCCGTTGCGTTGCGGCCAAACAGCGTACCTTGCGGGCCGCGCAACACTTCAATGCGGTCGAGATCATAAAGCAGCGTTGCTGCACCCTGCGCACGGGGCGAATAGACACCATCTATATGCAGTGCCACGGGGCCATCTGCAATTTCGGTAATATTGGTTTGGCCAATGCCGCGCAGTTGCACCAAGAGCGCAGATTGCTCACCGGTATTGGTCATCTCTAACCCCGGCACCATATCGGTAAGATTGCGAATATCTTTGGCTTGAAGTTGATTTAAACTAGCTTGGGTTAACGCGGTAACTGCGATGGGTGTTTTTTGCAAATCAGTGGCGCGCTTGGTGGCGGTCACAATCACTTCTTCAATCGCTTTTATCGGCTTGGGCGCATCACTCACGGATTTAACACGCCGCTTTTGATTGGCAATAATAGTAACGCGTTGACGATTGCTGACTTTGTACTTAAGCGATGTGCCCGCCAACAAACGATCCAAAGCTTGCGCTAAAGTCATGTCGCCTTTAAGCGCCGGCGATTGAAAAGATGCAACCAAGGCCGATGGCACCAACACATCTACATTCGCTTGGGCAGATACTGTAAGCAGCGCGGAATCTAAAGGTTGTGTCGCAATATCAAATGCAATAACCGCCTCAGATTCATCCCGACCATAAGCCACACCTGCCAGCAAGCCACCACTCACACTCAACATGAGCAGAAGTAAATGCTTGATTAGGCTGCGGGCACAGGCTTTTCTCATAGGCGATTTAACTAGATGCGTGCAATTAAAAGGTGGCTATTTATATAGGAAAAATCCCAAGCTGTCGAAACCGGCTCAGCGTCACACTTTTGCCACTAAAGCGATTAGACGATAAAACCGATTACATAAAAATAATTCACACAGGGGGAGCGGATTGGAACACCCAATACGTCTTATGGCTGGATAGGTGTTTTATGCCAACAAAATAAGCAAATAATCGCCCGCAACAACCCAATATTCCTTTAGCAAAATGCACTTAAATAGGCGTTAAGATGAATTCACGCTATGCTTTAGCACAATTGATTGCTGTATTTTGGTGGCACCATGCACATTGCATCCGCCCCGCTATTCGTGAGCGCTAACCTGTTATGCGCACACAACCAAAACGTCGGACAGATATGAGCACAGCCAATAAAGAAGAATATGTGCGTGATATCTATCTGCAACATCGCGAAGAGCTGTGCCACTACATTGTGAATAAATGTGGTGTGAAATTCAGCGAAGCTGAAGACATAGTGCACTCGGCTTTTGCACGTTTTGTTGCGATGGAATCACCCTTTTCGGTGGAGAATCCCCGTGCCTTTTTGTACACCACCAGTTACAACATTGCGATAGATGTAAAACGGCACAACCAAGTGCAAAACCGCTACGAACAAGCGGTAGTGGATAACGATGCAGCAATCGTTACCGCCCTAGGCCCAGAGCAAGAAGTTGAGGGCAAACAACGTTTAGGGATTATTTCGCGCGCACTCTGGGGCATGCCGAAGAAACGTCGGCAACTGCTGATGATGAGCCGCTTTGATGGATTATCTTATGCAGAAATTGCGCGCCAGGTTGGCCTGTCTGAAACAGTCGTACGTAAACATGTCTCCAATGCCTTGGCAGATTGCCACAAAGCATTACAGGCTCAGAGTTGAGGTTGCGGAATTTAATTATGCAAGCAGATCAGTTGGAACGCATCGATAACGAAGCCAGAGAATGGTTTACGTTAATGCAGTCGGGTTCCGTGCAAGAAACAGAGCAACAGGCATTGCAACAATGGTTGCAAGCAGATAGCGCACACACAAAAGCTTACGATCAATATCAATTGATTTGGCAAGACCTAGGCAATTTAAGTGCATCGGAAATCGCTGCTCTTAAGCGTTCGGTAAAGCCTTCTTTTATAGAATCTGTGCGCGGAATATTGGCAGGCTTACAATTACTAAATCCAAAATCACAATTTGGCCTTGCCTTAGCTTCAATTGCTATTTTTGCAGTAGTTATTATTGTTGGATTGCAGCCCGAAAAAATTGCCGTACAAGAATTTGCAACGGCAACTGGCGAAGTAAAAAATATTACCCTTGCCGATGGCAGCGAAATAACATTAGGCGCAAAATCGCAATTAAAAGCTTGGTCTACTGATAAAGAGCGCCGAATTATTTTGGTTAGCGGCCAAGCCTTTTTTAAAGTTGCCAAAAATCCACGGCGCCCATTTTGGGTTGATGCGGGTGAAACCACAGTGCGCGTAGTGGGTACACAATTTGATGTACGCAAGGGATCAGACCGTACCCGCATTGCGGTATTAGAAGGTATTGTGAATGTTTCTAGTACAAATAAATCTACCAATACTGCGCCCGTGGTACTCACTGCAGGGCAGCAAGTTACACGCTTAAATGCAGGAAGCTTTGAAACCGTGAATGCAATTTCAGTCTCTGAATTAGAGTCATGGCGCAATGGCCGTTTAATTTATTTGCGCGCAAGCCTTGCGGATGTGGTGGCCGATGCCAATCGTTATTTTAAAGGTTCTATTAGTTTAGGTTCAAAAAACCTGGCCGATTTAAAAGTAACCGCAGCCGTAAGTACCGACCAAATGGATGCATTAACCGATATGTTGGCAAGCTCGTTACCGGTAGTACTGCAACGCGATGCGCAAAACAATATTGTGATTCTGTCGCGTAGTGATGCGGATAATACTCCGCAAAGCACTAAATAAAAATTTAGTTCTATCCCTTCCTAACAAACAAAGTTGATATTTCGCTCATCCTGAGTGCGAAGCAGTCGAAGGATT
>CAUOQW010000031.1:0-11086 GCA_963506825.1 uncultured Cellvibrio sp. | reverse complement strand
TAATGTCTGACTGGGGCGCAACCCACAGTACGATACCAGCAGCCAATAATGGTTTGGATCAGCAATCCGGTATTCCCTTCGATCAGTCAGAGTATTTTGGCGCGGCTTTGAAAGAGGCAGTTCAGAATGGTTGGGTTTCGCAAACTCGCTTCGATGACATGGTGCGTCGTATCCTCCACTCTATGTTTGAGTTTGGCGTAATGGATAACCCTGTTTCTGCAAAACCAGAGACTATCAATTTTAAAGCCAACGGGCTGGTTAGCCAAAAAGATGCTGAAGAAGCAATGGTTCTCTTGAAGAACGATAACAAGCTTCTGCCGCTTAGCAAAACCGCCAAAACAATCGCCATTATTGGCTCTCATGCGGATGTAGGTGTGTTATCCGGTGGCGGTTCGTCACAGGTTTATCCTGCAGGCGGTGCAGCTTTTAGAGGTGGCCCACAATTCTTCCCTGGCCCAATGTTGTATTACCCATCATCACCGCTTAAAGCGATACAAGCGCGTGTACCCCAAGCCAAAGTAACTTATAACGACGGTACTGATGCAGCTGCAGCCGCCAAGTTAGCCGCCGATAGCGATGTGGTGTTGGTGTTTGTAAATCAATGGACTGCAGAGTCAGTTGATGTTCCCAACTTATCCTTGCCAGACAATCAAGATGGCTTGGTTGCGGCGGTTGCAAAAGCCAATACCAAAACAGTGGTGGTCTTACAAACCGGTGGCCCTGTACTTATGCCATGGCTTGCCAACGTAGGCGCTGCGGTTGAAGCTTGGTACCCCGGTACTAACGGCGGCGAAGCTATTGCGCGCGTATTGTTTGGCGAAGTAAACCCATCAGGTCACTTGCCTGCAACTTTCCCAACATCTGAAACGCAATTACCGCGCCCTGTATTAGATGGCTACCCAGAAGTGAAAGATGCTCGCATCACAGTGACTTACAACGAAGGCGCAGCGGTAGGTTATAAGTGGTTTGATTTAAATGGTCACAAGCCATTGTTCCCCTTCGGCCATGGCTTGTCTTACTCCGAGTTTGCTTTGAGTGGTTTAAAAGCAGACGTTAAAAACGGATTAATCAACGCCAGCTTCACCGTAAAAAATACCGGTGCAGTTGCAGGTAAAGAAGTGGCTCAAGTTTACATTGCGCCAGTATCTACCAAGTGGGAAGCCCCTAAGCGTTTAGGCGGTTGGCAGAAAGTAGATTTGAAAGCGGGCGCGAGCACCAAAGCCAACGTAACTATCGACCCGCGCTTAGTAGGTATGTATGACAGCGCGACTAAAACCTGGAAAATTGCCGAAGGCGATTACAAAGTGATATTGGCTGCCGATGCTATCGACGCTAAAGCAACCAGTGTGACCGTGCATTTAAATGCCGCCACGTTGGATGTGAAGGGTAAATTTGTTAAGTAAGTAGGGCTGTAGACCCCACTTAAGTAAGTTGTTAAAAACCAAGGCCAAACCGCTCAGCGGTTTGGCCTTTTTTATTGCTGTGGATTGCAGTTAGCAATGGGCTACCCGCACAGAAATACCTAAACCAACAGTGCTTTAGAGCTAAAGGTGGGATCGGGAATAATTTAATGACCATCTTATTTTGTCTTGCAGTATTACTATCTTATAGTTATATTGACTAAATGAAAAATGATTTGATTAGTTTACTAATAAAGTGAGGTCGCACTGCAGTGTTCAGACCGCACGGGTTAATACCAGTATTTAAAGCATCGCAACGAGGAAATAAAAAAATGCGTCTATTTATCGCTCACTGTGTTTCTCTTTTATTGATATCGTTTGGCTCAGCGGCCTTTGCAAATCATGACATCAAACATGTTAAGGATGTCGTTTGGGCGAGCCCTAAAGGTTTTAATCTAACGCTGGATATTGCAATTCCAGAAACAAAAACCAAAGCCAAACCGGTATTGGTGATTTTTCACGGCGGCGGTTTTTTGCTGAACAATAAATCCATCATGACCGATTTGGCCGACAGCATTGCAAGCCGAACCGATGTGATTACGGTAAACGCTAATTATCGTTTGTTGTCGGATGTTGGCAACACCACAGCCATTAACGAAATCATAGAAGATGGCATGGGCGCGCTGCTTTGGGTGAAAGACAATATCAAGCAGTACGGTGGCGACCCGAACAAAGTAGCTGTGACGGGAGACAGTGCTGGTGGTCACATAGCCGCTATGTTGGTGGTTGCAGGGCGTCATTTGGATAGCGATGGTTTTGCCCAAAAGCCACTCGGTTTTAAACCTACGTATCTTCCCAAAGGCATGACGGCAGAGCAGGTCACCAAGAAAGATGGTTTGAAAATCCAAGCAGCAATTTTGAGCTACGCGGGCTTCAGTTTGTTGGGAATGGCCAGTAACGGTTTCGAAGGCGAAGGCAATCCATTTTGGAAATGGGCCAAGGCCAAACCGCGTGGTTTTTTTGGCGATAAAATTAATGTTAAGGACAACCCTGAATATTATTTAGCTTTATCGCCTGACCAATATCTCGTCAATGCGAAGGTCTATGCGTTTGCGCCGCAATTTATCCATGTTGGTGAACTTGATCCGCTTACCAAACCGGAGTTCGCAAAAAAATATGTTGAACAGCTCACCAGTCTTGGGCAATCCGTAAGTTTTAAAATTTACCCAGGCAAAGCTCATGGCTTTTTAGATAGCGGATGCAATGATTACAACCAAGGTTGCTTCAAAGATCTTTCCAAACCTGCTGTAGATGACATGGTCAGTTTCCTTAACAAGGTGTTCAAACTCTAACGTGTTTTGACATAAGTCTTAAGCCATTAGCAACCACCGCCGCCCATTCTAGTGTTCGCGTCCCTGACCACGCTTTGCAGTGTCAGGGACGGTACAGCGCTCTCAGGATTTTCTTTCAAGATAAGTAGCTCCTCATGAAAAAAATTACACGCTTTGCTAACTATTTCCTATTAATTGCTGGATTAGTCGCTGGATTATGTTTTACAGCTTGTAATCCTGTCTCTAGCCAATATCAAAAACAACCAATTGTAAAAACGACTCATGGTGCTATTTCGGGCAGTTTTGAAGACGGTGTTTTCAGCTTCAAAGGCATTCCCTATGCAAAAGCAGAAAGGTTTATGCCTCCGCAAGCACCTGACTCTTGGGAAGGTGTTCGTGAGCATACAAAATTTGGCCCCATTGCAATGCAAGTTAATGCTTGGTCTCCAGAAACAGCCATGAATGAGCAAAAATTATTTACGGTGAATGTGTGGACTCGTGGCATAAACGATGGCAAAAAAAGGCCTGTCATGTTTTGGCTTCACGGTGGCGGCTTTAGTGTAGGTGCAAGTGACGATCCAATTACTGATGGAACAATGCTCGCACAAAAAGGCGATATCGTTTTGGTTTCGGTGAACCACCGTTTGAATATTTTGGGCTTTTTGGATTTATCTGCTTTTGGTCCTCAGTACGCAAACTCTGCGAATGTGGGTATGCTTGATGTTGTCGCTGCGCTTCAATGGGTGAATAAAAATATTCGTAATTTTGGTGGTGACCCTAAGAACATTACCATTCTTGGTGAATCTGGCGGCGGTGGAAAAGTAGGTACCTTGTTGTCCATGCCTGCCGCAAATGGTTTATTTCATAAAGCCATTATTCAAAGCGGTACGCTCGTGAATGTCATGACAAAAGAAAAGTCAGTTCAAGTGGGTAGGGCATTTGCAGAAAATCTTGGTCTCACCAAAGACAACATTAGCCAAATTAATAATATTCCCTACAAAAAATTAGTTGAAGTGGGTAACAAAGCCTTGGAAAAAACCGTTGGCTTGAGAACGCCTGGTTCTACAACAATGGTTGGTTTTGCGCCCGTGCCCGATGGTATAAATTTATTGCAGCAACCTTTTACACCGGATTTTTCGGATATATCCAAAAATATTCCTTTGCTAATTGGCACCACGCTTAATGAGTTGGTGAAAACGGCTTATGCGGAAAAAAATCTCACGCTGGACGATGCAAAAAAACGTTTGGTGAAAACCTACGGCGATAAGACCGACACTTATATCAAACTGTTTGAAAAAACTTATCCGAATTATACACCGCAGGATTTGCTATCTATCGACACGCTTTTCCGTCCTAACACTATTGTGACTGCCGATGCGCGCGCTGCGAAAACAGCTGCGCCCGTGTATGCCTATCTCTTGACTTGGAAAAGTGATGTTGAGGACAGTGCCAAAGGTTCTTTCCATGGTTTGGATATTCCCTTGGCGTTCAAAAATATTGAACTTGGTAAACACTGGACCGGCACTAGCGATGACGCAAAAAACCTCGCAGAAAAAATGAGTTCTGTATGGATCAATTTCGCGCAAACTGGCAACCCCAATGACAAATCCATACCGGCATGGAAGCCTTACTCACGCGCGAATGGCGAAACTATGGTCTTCGATAAAGAGCCCAAAATCCTGAATAACCACGATAGGGAATTGATGCAATTGATCAAGTCCGTGCGCAATTAATAGCTCACTTTAAATTTTAGGGAAACTCAAATGAAAAAAATAAAATTTGCATTTCTACTTTTTGGCTTGTCGATTGCGCCACCGTCGTTTCCACAGGAAATCGCTTCCCGTGTTGTTGAAAATGGCGGTACGGGTAAGTATTCAGCCATGATGATAACGGACGCTTCCCTGCCGACGCATACCATCTTTAGGCCAACAGATATTAATGAACTCAAAGGTAAGAAAAGCTTGCCGTTAATTGTGTGGGGCAATGGTGCTTGTTTTGATTCACCCTTTGAACACATTAATTTTTTAAATGAAATTGCATCGCATGGTTTTGTGGTGATCGCTATTGGTACTATGCCGAAAGAAACTGGGGAACAAAATAAAGAGCGATCAACTTCGTCAAAATTGAAAGACGCAATGGATTGGGCAATTGTACAAAACAGTGATAAGAAGAGCGCCTACTTCAAAAAAATTGATACCAAACACATCGCCGTTGCCGGTATGTCCTGTGGTGGTTTGCAAGCACTTGAAGTTGCGCCTGATCCAAGAGTGTCCACTTTGCTGGTTGCTAATAGCGGTATTTTTATTGATCCAATTCGTGGCAATGCTATGCCCATGATGCCGCAATTGGATAAAACCCATTTAACAAAAATTCATACGTCCACGCTCTATTTACTTGGTGGCCCATCCGACATCGCTTATAAAAACGGTATGGATGACGTTGCAAAACTGAATCATGTTCCTGTATTTGTGGGCAACCTAGATGTTGGTCACGGCGGCACTTACGCCCAACCTAATGGTGGTGATTTTGCCAAGGTGGCAATTGCGTGGTTTAGTTGGAAATTAAAAGACGATAAAAAAGCGAGCAAGCTATTTATAGGCGACGCACCAGATATTACAAAAATGTCAGGCTGGAGTTTCCAGAAAAAGAATATGCCCTAGTGGAGCACAAACTCTTAGGTAAATTTCGGTTAACTTGTATGACTATAGTATATAAAAGAGTATGATTGAGGCGTTATCAAGAGGCGGGTAGCTGCTAAATAACAATAACTTTTTAGGAGAATTCTATGTTTAAAACAAGTTTAAAGCTGATGGTGGCGGCTTGCAGTTTGGTGGCCGTCAGCACCTTTGCGGCAGATAAGGTTGAGGTCTCAATTGATGCTCAAAAACCGGGGCCGATCATCAACAAAAATGTATATGGCCAATTTGCCGAACACCTTGGCGCCGGTATCTATGGCGGTCTTTGGGTTGGCCCGGATTCTAAAATTCCAAACACCAAAGGTTGGCGCAATGATGTTGTTGGCGCATTAAAGAATTTGAAAGTGCCGCTGGTACGTTGGCCTGGTGGTTGTTTTGCCGATGAATATCACTGGCGTGAAGGCATTGGCCCGCGCGACCAGCGCCCCGTGAAAGTAAATACCAACTGGGGCGGTGTAGAAGAAAATAACGCTGTAGGTACTCACGAGTTTTTTGACTTGGCGGAAATGCTGGGTGCTGAAACCTATGTGAACGGCAACT
Source organism: uncultured Cellvibrio sp. (assembly GCA_963506825.1). Lineage (GTDB taxonomy): Bacteria > Pseudomonadota > Gammaproteobacteria > Pseudomonadales > Cellvibrionaceae > Cellvibrio. The sequence goes on along the minus strand of CAUOQW010000031.1, from coordinate 5,119 downwards.
TGGGCACCGGCACGGCACAAGAAATGGCTGAGTGGTTGGAATATATGACTGGCGAGGGTAAATCCACTCTTGCTGAGTTGCGCCGCAAAAATGGCCGCGATAAACCTTTCCGCGTTCATTACTTCACAATAGGTAACGAGGCTTGGGGTTGCGGTGGCAATATGTCGCCAGAGTTCTACACCAATCTCTATAAACAATATGCTGCCTATCTGAAAACACCAAAACACAACACCCCAAAATTAGTGGCTAGTGGCGGCACAGTTGGTCATGAAGGTTGGACTGAATACTTGAGCGCCAACGTGAAGCCCGAATGGAGTTTGCGTATGGATGCGATTAGTTTCCATTTTTATACCTTGCCGACTAATGATTGGAAAGTGAAGGGCGCGGCCACAAAATTCCCAGAGAAAGAATGGATTTCTACCTTTAAACAAACCTGGCGTATGGATGGATTTATTGCTGACGCTAAAAAAACCTTGGATAAAAATGATCCTGAGAAAAAAGTAGGTTTCTATGTTGATGAGTGGGGCACTTGGTACGACGTAGAGCCAGGTACAAACAGCGGCTTTTTATATCAACAAAACAGTTTGCGTGATGCATTAGTGGCGGCGATTAATTTCAATATTTTCCACAAGTATGCTGACCGCGTACATATGACCAATATTGCGCAAATGGTAAACGTGTTGCAGGCCATGATTTTAACAAAGGATGACAAAATGATTTTGACTCCTACCTATCATGCCTTCGATATGTACAAGCCATTTCAGGATGCAACCTCATTACCTACTAACATAAACCACAACACAACTTACACGCTAGGCGATATCAGTATTCCGGGTGTCAGTGCATCTGCTGCGCGCGCTAAAGATGGAAAATTGTATGTGGCTTTAGTCAACACTAATCCAAAAGAAGCCGTAGATGTTGCGGTGAATGTTGCTGGTGAAAAAGTATCGGGCGCAAAAGGTCGCGTACTTACTTCAGCCGCAATGGATACACACAACACCTTTGAAAAACCCGAAGCCATTAAACCTACTGCATTCAGTGCGCAAGCTAAAGACGGTAAGTTAACCGTGAAATTGCCTGCTAAATCAGTAGTTGTGGTTGCAGTGGAGTAAGGTTGTACTTAACTTTTAAATAAAAGTTACTTTAAGGCAAATGAAAAAGGGGATTTTTAAAATCCCCTTTTTCATTTAAAGTGTGCAATAAATTGTCTGCAAGAACATATATTTATTCTCCCCATCTATCCTTTATAGGCTTTTTCTATGTCTTTATCGTTTTCTAAAAAAATGATGCTCACGGCTTTCATATCTGTTGCTTCGCTGGGGGCTTCCTCATGGGCATTGGCTTTGTCTTTAAGCGATTTAAGCAACCAAGATGCTAACGCCGGTCTCAGGGCGGCTTTGGAGAAAGGCTCGACTGCTGCAGTTGCCAAGCTGGGTGTTGAAAATGGTTTTTTGAATAATGACAAAGTAAAAATTAAGCTGCCTGCCAAATTTGATAAGGCCCGCGCTATTTTAAAAATGGCTGGGCAATCTAAAAAGATAGATGAGCTTGAAATTTCTATGAACCGGGCAGCAGAGGCTGCAGTTCCCTTGGCAAAACCCTTGCTCGTTAATGCGATTAAATCCATGACGGTAGCGGACGCAAAAAATATTTTAAGCGGTGGTGAAACCTCCGTAACAGATTTCTTCAGAGAAAAAACGGCAACCGCGCTTAATGCTAAATTTTTACCTTTGGTGAAAGGCGTAACTGATAAAGCCCAACTGGCGAAAAATTATAATTCGGTAATGAGCCAAGCGCAAAAATACGGTGTGGTGGGTGAACAAGAGGCCAGTGTTGAAGCCTATGTGACAAAACGCGCAACCGATGGTCTGTATTTAATGATTGCAGAAGAAGAAAAAGCGATTCGCCAAGACCCTATTGGCGCAGGCAGCAAAATTCTAAGTAAAGTATTTGGCGCGTTAAAATAGTTAACTTAATAAGCGTGCGGGTAAAAACAACACCGCGCGCAGGAATGCAAATAGGGCATCGAAAGTTATGCCGATTAAACGAAAAGGTAGGGAGATTAGCCATATTAATGGCCACAGGATGAGCGCTATCAGTGCCAATGGCCAACAGACTATAAACAGCAATAACCAGCAAATAAATGTAAGCATTGTAGATCTCATCTTAAAAAGTTGGCGATTAACTGGTTAGACACAATTGATGCACAACTAGATTCAATACGTTAGCGATTTATTTCTAGGCTCTTATTCACAACATCTCTTTGCAGGCTTTTATTTAAAGGTATTACAGTCGTTAATAGCACCACTTTGAAAGCCTCGGTTAAACCATTCGGCGCGTTGCTTGGATGTACCGTGCGTAAATTTTTCGGGGCGAACAGTGCCAGTGGCTTTTTCTTGTAAGTTATCATCGCCAATTGCGGCTGCTGCATTTAAAGCCTCGTTAATATCGCCCACTTCAAGCATCTTGCGCTCCTTGTCAGCATAGTGCCCCCAAATACCCGCAAAACAATCCGCCTGTAATTCCTGCTTTACCGAGAGTGCATTGGCCGCAGCTTGTGATAAATTCTCCTGCGCTTGGCGAACCTTGCTGGAAACGCCCAACAGATTTTGTACATGGTGGCCAACTTCGTGCGCAATCACATAGGCTTGTGCGAAATCCCCCGGTGCTCCCATCTTGGTTTTCATTTCTTGGTAGAAACTTAAATCGATGTACAGTTTATTGTCGCCAGGGCAATAAAACGGCCCCATAGCTGCTTGACCTAAACCGCAGGCAGAGTTAACGCGATCTCTGAATAACACCAAGACAGGTTCTTGATAAACTTTACCCATTTGTTGAAATTGCATACGCCAAGTATCTTCAGTATCTGCAAGTACTACTGATACAAACTCGCCTAGCTCTTGATCTTGTGCGCTGAGTTGCTGTACTGGTTGTTGCGTTTGCGTACCGCTGGTGAGACCCAATACATCAATGCCAAGAAAGTGCGCACCCGCAACCCCTAGACCGCCGATAACTAAAATAATTCTGCCGGCTTTACTGCCTAATAAAAAAGGGATCAAACGAAATAATATTGCAGCGCCGCCGCCTCCAATGCCTGCTGAAAGCGGAGAGTTGCGTTGATCATCAACATTATTGCTTTGTCTGCGGCCTTTCCAATCCATTTCAATTCTCGCTTTTAATGTGCAGCTATGAATTATTTATGCTCAAGTGTTTGCATAAACTTTTCCGGGTTAATTTTAATATCGTCTTCACCTACTTGATCAAAAGGATTTTCAAGATGTTCCTGAATATTGTCGAGGCCGGTAAATACCATGGCGAACAGAATAGGGGTAATAAATGCTAGCCACAAGCTTTGGTTCTCGGCGAGAATTGCAAAATAGGGGCCGAGTACAATAAGAATTGTGTAGATAAAAAATTTACTGTAAAGACGTAAGGTTCTTGGTGTGCGATATTGATAAATATGCTTAAGGGTTTCGAATGCGGTAATAAGTTTACTCAAGTATGCGTTTACGCGTGACACTTCACTGCCGGATAGACCTCTATCTCTTAAATCCTCAATAGTTTTAGATAATTTTGAAAATTCTTTGTAAATTGCTTTTTCTTCATCCGAAAAATGGTCGCTTTTTGAATTTTGAAAAAGTGCAACACAAAGTCTAAAAATGTTGTAAATGTGGGTTCTAAAATTATCGATATTTTCATGGGCTTTTTCGTCATTATCGCGCAACCAATCGCGGGACGCTAAAAATATAACGCGCCCCATGCTCTTCATAATGCCGTATTGAACCAAGGCTGATTCGCGGCGGTTGTAGGCGCCACCAATAGAAAATACTATGGGGAATACCACTGCAATACCAATAATGGTAAGTGGAAAATCTATTTTCCATCCATAGTGCATGCTAATGGCTGTGGAGCCAATTGCAAATACAAGTGCGATTAAGGTGTTGACGCTTAAAATAGAAAAAAATCTTTTTAGGTGATTGCTCATGATTATGGGATATCTAAGACCTATGGTTGGGCTAGTGTAAACAAAAAAGCCATAGTATCGCTACTATGGCTTTTTTAATGTGGGATATCGAACCTTTCAATCGTTAATAGTAGCTCTTGTTATTAGCCCTTATTAATAACCTTTAAGTTTTATCTCATTCATGAGCGCTGCATCGAATTTTTTCACGCGAATATATTGTGTTTTGACGTTTACGGGGTAGATGTTAAATTTTAAATATCGGATGAGAGGGTCTGAAACTATTACCGATTGCGAGTGCGATAGGTCACCATCGGAAACTTCTACCAAGCCTGTTCCGTTGGCCTCGTAGAGGGTAATTTCGGTAATGGTATATTCACGGCCTAAATCAATAATGGCTTCAATAGGGTAGGCGGAAGCAGACCAGCCGCCAAACCAATAAGTAGTCGGTGCGCTAGAGTTTTGCTCATCAACTAATGCAGAGGCATTGGCTGGTGCACCTGCCAAAATCATGCTTGGCGATAAGGTTATGGTGGCTGCCTCACCACTCGTTGAACTCGCTGCGGAAGAACTGGAGCTTGAAGCGATAGAACTGCTGGATGACGAGCCTGCAACAGATGAGGAGCTTGCAATAGATGACGAGCTTTCAAGTGAAGAAGATGAGCTGGCAATGGATGAGCTAGAGCTTGCGATAGAAGATGATGAAGATGAACTGCTAGCACCAGAATATGCAATTGGAAATAGCGGCTTGCCTTGATCTGAATTTTTTTGCGTTAGCATCCAGTTGTAAATATTTTTTTCTGTGGTGGGTAATGCGCTATGAGTGCCGTTGTAAACATTGCGCCAGCCGCTATGACCATCGCTTGGCATAAAGGTCGCGCGGAAGCTGCTTGCGCGCGATGCCGATAAAATAGTACAGCTTTTACCCTTATAGAGGCAGGTGTAAGCAGGGTTTGTATATTCAACGGTTGCCTCTAAACAACCGGTGGTGCCGTTAATAATATTGTTTAAATTTGAAGCGCCCATATTACTGGAGGCTCCACCTGCAAAACCCCAGAGTGAAACATTGTGGGTACGCAATGCGCAGGCGTCAATTCCACCGGCGGCCTCTATGGGTACTGATGCGGCAAAGTGTAGGGGGTTATCGGCAAGATATTT
>CAUOQW010000030.1:0-11123 GCA_963506825.1 uncultured Cellvibrio sp. | reverse complement strand
GTTAAAGCCGCTGTACTTTGAGATTTTAGTTTTTGATGCGTATTGATTGATGGAGCTTGCGTAGAAATAGATTGAGTCGTCATGCCAAAAAACTCCTCTGGCGGTTAGTGTCAGAGTGAGTGTGGCAGGTGAGGCGTTAGGATTGCGTTAGGATTTTTTGGGGAAGAATTAGAAGTGCCCCTCGCTCCCAAGCTCCAGCTTGGGAGCGTATACAAAAGAACCCATGAAGCTATGCATTCCCAAGCTGGAGCTTGAGGAACGAGAAAAATCAAGAGCTGGATACCCGCTGCGCGAGTATGACGACAGAGCTTTAACTAGGCTTTCACTCATCATCCGCCAATCGATATCCCACACCCGCCTCAGTTAATAACAACACCGGATCAGCAGAATCCACTTCTAACTTCGCGCGCAGTTGCGCCATATACAATCGCAAATAATGGGTGTGATCAATAAACTCTGCACCCCATACATCGTTTAATAATTGGCGATGGGTAACCACGCGGCCTGCGCTGCGTACCAAGCGCGCTAACAAATTAAATTCTGTTGGCGTTAAATGGACTTGTTCACCGTTGCGTGTTACAGAGTGTGCAGCTAAATCAATATTCACGCCTGCTTTATTGTATTGCGTAATGGATGCACTGACAGGCACACCTTTATGACGCAAAGCCACGCGCATACGTGCAAGCAATTCGCCTATGCCGAAGGGTTTTACTAAATAATCGTCTGCACCTAAATCTAACAAGCGAATTTTTTGGCCTTCTTGTTCGCGGGCAGAAATTACAATAACCGGTGTATTTAATTGTTTACGCAATTGCGCGAGCAGTGTTTCGCCATCACCATCGGGCAGACCTAAATCCAATAAAACTAAATCTAATTTATTACCTGCACTCTGCGCATGAGTGGCAATCGCAAGCCCCTCAGACAAACTCGCAGCGGTGATAAGTTTGTAACCTTCTAGCAACAAAGCATCACGCAGGGTTGCGCGCAATTCGCGGTCATCTTCTACTAACAACACATGAATACTCATGAACGGCCACCTGAATTATTGTGCTGCGCTTCAGTGTTATATAGATCAGCTGGCAATTCACGTAGCGGTAAATACAATTCAAAAATGCTGCCACCAGAAGAGGGGCACTCTATTTTTATATCGCCACCGTGTGCACGAGCAATGGCACGGCAGAGCGCTAAGCCAACACCTGCACCTAAAATTTGTTTGCCGTCTTCGCTAATAGGTCCTCGCTGAAAAGGTTCAAAAATTTTATCGTGCCAGCGCGGGTCTATGCCCTGCCCTTTATCACTTACGGATATTGAAAAATAATTAGGTTCGCCTTGCAAATTTACTGCAGCATGAATATTAACGGGAAAATCGTCTGCGCTATATTTAAGCGCATTATCCACAAGATTTTCTAATAGCTGACCGATTAAAACCGCATCGCACCATAACAACGGTAATTCATCGTCTAACTGAATATGCAGGCGATGCCCTAATTGCCTGCCGCGCCAACGCCGCGTTAACTCACCCAGAATTTCTTCTGCCGATTGCCAATCGCATGCAAGGTGATTATCCGCATCCAACCGCGCTAGCTGCAAAATATTATGGGTCATAGTATTTAAGCGTTCGGCTTCATCGTAAATACGGCGAACCAATTGCTGCTGTTGTGCAGCATCTAACTTTTCAGTTTGCTCATTGAGTGAATATGCAGCACCCATAATCGTCGCCAAAGGTGTGCGATAATCGTGTGAAATAGCCGCAAGCAAATTATTGCGCACCAATTGCGACTGCGCCGCTTCGCGCGTTTTAATATCTTGTTGATGCAGATTGTAACGTTCAAGTGCGTTGCCAAATTGATCGCAAATAGCTTGTAAATGTACGCGGGTAGAAAATTCGTGCACCGCAAAATTAGTAAGCAAGGCAGCACCTAACGCATGACCTCGTGCGCGCAAGGGTAAATACACATCGGAAAACATTTCATAGCGGCCAGTGCCGCGCCCTAAGGGCTGATTGTTGCGCGTGCAATACCAAAGCGCATGGCGCTGTTCAATGCCTGCATCGCCCAAGAGTTGCGCCGCTTGCAAATCATCAGTCGCGGGCAACACATCTTTCAATACCAAAAGCGTGACATCTCTACCACTAAGCTGCGCCAACAATTCTTGCAGTTCTTGCAAATGTTGATGCGGTGCAGGCGACTCCAATAATAAATCACTCCACTGCCGCAAAATATCGGCTTCACTCGCATGGCGTAACGCGCGTTCAGATTGTACCCGCAGAATATTCATTAAGCTGATGACAATTAAATTGACCACCAAAATAACTAATAATAAAAGTGCATGCTGATGAAAATCGATGGAGAAAGTACCGTAAGGCGCAATAAGAAACCAATTGAATGCCAAGACAAAAATAATCGTCAAAAGTACTGATATTCGCCAAGGTAAACAGACTGCGGCCAAGGCGGATGCTAGCACCAGCAACATCGCTAAATTATTAACATCCAGGTGTTGCTCAAGTACGTAAATCGCCACCCAGCCCGCAAGCCAAATCGCCCCGCCCAGCCACTAGGAGGATTTTTTAGGAATAGAAGGTGCGATAGAAATAGCGTTCATAGCTTAGGGTATCGAATGCCGTATTAGGATTGTATAAGTATCAGTCATTTCATATGTATGAGTCATTGTGAGTAGCGCACTGTTATAGCTGTTAGATTTTTCAGCCGTGATTGCGCCATGACACATCACTGTTATTACCACCGAAACATCATGATTGATCATAAAAAATTGATTACCAATGATTGAGGATGATACGTCAAATATTAATTAAGAAAATCATCCTAGATTAACCCTATTTAATGTGAAAATTTTGCAAATTCTCCTCAATGCGCAGTGATTAATTTACGCATTCGCTATGCATGGTTATATTTCGCGCGGGCTAAATCGCTACTTATAAACCTTTATAAGTCCCTATAACTCCAGACAAACCCACAATAAATAATCATGCACACGGATGCTTTATGAAAAACATACCCTTAAATCTCAGCCTGCTTATGGCGCTCACCTTATCTATTTCAGCCTGTGGTGGTGGCGGTAGTGGTGCCTCGTCCTCACCTGCACCAACGCCGGTATCATCGTCATCAAGTAGTGTAGCAAGCTCAGCTTCGAGCAGCTCCTCCAGTTCATCGTCAAGCTCGTCTTTTAGCTCGTCATCTAGCTTATCGTCTAGCTCGGTCTCGTCCGTAATAGCAGGCGCAGAAAATCAAATCGTCACTGAGTACCATACTACCCACACTATTTATAACCTTGAAAATTGCGGCAAAAATATCAGTCAGCCCAATAACACCACTAGCGTATTTGGCGATTACGATACCGCCACGCAAAACCAAATTCTGCCCAATATGACCGGATGGACTCATACCACTAATGGCAAAACCACTGAATGGAAAAACATTAAACTAAACCTAGCTGACTACAATAACCCGACCAATGGTAAAGCCAACAGTGACTGCAACAACGTCGACACATTGAATATAGTGTTGGTAAAAAAAGTAGCCGATTGGGATCACCAACACGCCAATGGTTTTGAAAGCCATTTACTCACCAAAAATATTAATTTTGGCCAAGTCGATTCCATTATTGTGGATTTGAAAATTAATTCCGCACGCACATCTATTCCCACCCAGAAACAATTAATAGATACCTACTCCAGTTATACCGCAGAAAGCAATATCACGGGAGTGGATAGCAACAAAGTAAATATAGGCTTCACACTCTACGATGGAACCAACTTGGGGGCTGCCGATATTATTGAGCTAGACCAAGCACTCTACGCCGACAAATGGATTAGAGTTAGTATTAAATTAAGCTCCATTAAGTTTTACTCTGAAACCAATTATGTTCGCACCACCAAAAAACCAGAAGATTTTACCAATACCATTATTAAGGGCTTGCTCGTGGTTGGTGAAACAAAAAACGGTAATGTATTGCGTGGCAATATAAGCAACTGGAGTGAAAGTGTTCCAGAGAGTTTTAAAGAGATGGATATCAGTTTTAAGAAAATTGAATTTGTATTGAAATGAAACTACGATCATAAAAAAGGCGAGTCACAAAAAATAAGTGACTCGCCTTTTTTATGGCACGAATGATCGGGTGAATTTACAACACCGATACAATCGCCTTACTCACATAATCCATTTTTTCTACTGTTAAACCTGCAACACTAATACGGCTAGTATCGGTCATATAAATACTGTAATCATTTTTCAGTTTATGAACCTGCTCAACACTCAAGCCCAAAAATGAGAACATACCGCGCTCATTGGCGATAAAACTAAAATCGCGCTGTGTTTGCAATTGATTTAGAGCCTGAACTAAATTCACACGCAAACCGGCAATACGCTCGCGCATAAGCGTTAATTCATCGCTCCACACTTTGGTTAATTCATTGCTGTGCAAAATAATATCCACCAGTGCTGCCCCGTGTGCGGGCGGCATGGAATAAATTGAACGCGCTACGCTTAACAAATTACTCAAACCTGCATTGGCTTGTTGCTCATCGGCAAATACAAAACTCAAAGCTGCTGTACGCTCGCGATATAAACCAAAATTTTTGGAAAACGATGTAGCTACAATCACTTCTGGCAAACGTGCGGATAGCATACGCAAACCATAAGTATCTTCTTCCAAGCCTTCGCCAAAACCTTGATAGGCCATATCCACAAAGGGAATCAAACCATTCGCTTCACACAAATCCGCAACTTGATCCCACTGCGCGCGCGTTAAATCAGCACCGCTCGGGTTGTGGCAGCAGGCGTGCAATAAAACCAAATCACCACGCGGTACTTGCTTCAGCGTTTCCATCATCGCAGCGAAATCAATACTGTGAGATGCATAATCATAATAGGGATATTCACGCAGCTTTAAACCCGCACTACCCAAGAGCGGAATATGGTTCGCCCAGGTAGGGATACTCACCCAAAGATTTGCACCCGGCTTAGCGCGCTGAATTAATTCCGCCGCAACACGCAGCGCACCACAACCGCCCGGTGTTTGCACTGTGCGCACACGATTAGCCTCTACCGCAAGGTGACTTTCACCAAACACCAATTTAGTAGAGGCTTCATTAGCACCGGGGTAACCCGCAGGCGGCGTATAAGCCTTGGTGATTTCTTGTTTAAAACGAATTTTTTCTGCTTCTGCCACCGCCGCCATAATGGGCGTTACGCCCGCATCATTTTTATAAACACCTACACCCAAATCTACTTTGAGCGGATTGGTGTCTTTTGCATAAGCAATGCTTAAACCGAGGATAGGATCAGCGGGCAATAAAGGCAGAGTTTCAAACATGGCGGTATCCGATAGGTTGTGGTTTTGAAATGGGTAAAAGTTTACATTAAATACTGGTTAATAATTTTGAATGTTTTTTCTAAAGCTCCTCGATTGTCATTGGCAACTTGTAAAGCTGCTGCACCGCGTTTATTGCGTTCAGCTACATCCAACGCAAGCACCTCAACCTGTTGTGCTAATTCAGTGGCTGATGGAACCAGGGTTAATGCACCGGCATCGCCCAGCAAGCGCGCGACTTCTGCAAAATTAAATACATGAGTACCACTGAGAATTGGCAATTGCCAAGCGGCTGGCTCAATAAAGTTGTGGCCGCCATTAGGCACCAAGCTACCGCCTACAAAAGCAATATCGCTTGCGCCAAACATTAACAGCAGCTCGCCCATGGTATCGCCGATAATAATTTGAGTATCCGCAGCCACCATTTGTGCGCTACGCCTTACAATTACAAAACCACGGCTCTCGCATAAATTAGCCACGCTATTAAAACGTTCTGGATGGCGCGGCACCAAAGCAAGGCGAAGATTTTTTAACGCCGGATTTAGTTTGCATTGCGCAAAAGCATCTAAAATTATTTCATCTTCACCGTGATGGGTACTAGCCGCTATCCATAAAACATAGTCGCCTGTTTGCGACCATTCTTGCTTTAAACCCGCCGCTTTTTGGCGTAGCTCATCACTGAGTGTTAAATCAAATTTCACATTGCCCGTCACATCAGCATTAGCGAGCGGCAGGCCGATGCGATGAAAGCGTTCCGCATCGGTTTTATTTTGCACCAAGGCTCTGGTTAAATTTTGCAACATAGGTCGCGTTAGCGCTGAAAACTTTTCATAACCGCGCGCTGACTTTTCTGACATGCGTGCATTAATCAATAAGCTAGGAATATTGTGTTTAGCGCAAGCGGCTAAGGTATTTGGCCACAGCTCTGTTTCCATAATTAATAACAGCGATGGCTTTATACGCTTAATAAAACGCACCAACACATCGGGCAAGTCATAAGGTGCATACACATGAAAAACACTTTCACCTAAACTGACGCGCACGCGTTCAGAGCCTGTTGGCGTGGTAGTTGTGACTACCAAGAAAACATCATCACGAGCTTGTAGTAATTTGATCAAAGGCAGAGCCGCAATAAACTCGCCTACCGAAACCGTATGAAACCAAATGACTTTCTTGTCCGTTATAAGCGGTTTAAAAAATGCGAAGCGTTCACTCCAGCGTTTCGCATAGGCAGGTGCAGCAAAGGCCCGCCACAACAAACGCAACAAAATAAAAGGCACAGCCAAATAAAAAATACAGGTATAAATTAAGCGCATAACACTCACTATCAAAAAACTACCAATTCATTTTCTGTTTAATAAACGCCGTCAACTTGGCAGCATTCGCTTGATGATGCTTAACCCGTGGGTGCGCACCATAGCCCGTAAACTCAAAGAAAATAGTATCCATTTTTTCTGTTGGGTTACCTTGCTTAATACGCGCAACAGCGGTGTTAATGTAGCCCGGCCATTTAGAGCCTTCTTTTGTTGCATCCATACTGCCAAGCGCGCAAATAATATAGGCATTAGGGTATTTACCGCGAATCGTTTTTACAAAATCCACATAAGCCTGAATGCGTTGCTCATCAGTTGGATTAGGGTTCATCCTGCGTTCGCGATCCGTCAACCAACTGTCGTTTTGAAATAAATTAATCACGACTACATCTGGCGTCCAGCTTGAAAAATCCCATTGCGAATCATTATTGCCCACGGCACTTAACTGATCGTAAAACTGCGGCATGATGAAGGGGAACCAGCTAATCATAATACCGATACCGCTCTGGGATGTAACATGCAGCTCAGCTTTGAGATTGCGCGCCGTAATCGCATCGTAAGCCATAAAATTGTTTTTATCTTTGGTCAGATGATCTGGACCATCATCGGGCGATTCATTGCCCATGCCGCTGGTAATGGAATCGCCAAAGAATTCAATTTTGCGCTTTAAACGCGCAGGTGGTGCCGATAGTTTGCCATCATCAGCCAATTCAAAACTCTTAATAGTGGTTGCGCCCTCTTCACCTTCAGTGCGCTTGGTCAGCAAAAAATTGTGTTTGCCCGGCGCTAAATTAGCGGCTACGACATAATTCTTTTCGCCTTGCTCCGCTTTAATAATAATGGGGCGCTTAAAGTCATTATCGATAAACACATTGAAATAGTTTTTACCCAATTGATCATCCAAGGTAACGGCCAAATATTGGCCCGTAAAATTACCTGTAATGCTGGTGCCCGGCCAAGAAATTTGCGGCTCACTCGGTTTGGTAAAATCGATACGCCCGGTGTATTGCAAATTGGTATCATCTGCCGAAATTTTAGTAAGCGCCCAAACTGGTAAGGCCAAGCTTGATAGCAAACCGAGCATTAAAAAACGTTTTAATAGCTGGGTATTCATCATTGTTATCTCTCTTCTTTATGTGTACTTAACGTCTGTACAGCTAATTTAATTCAAGCCTTATTCTAACTTAAGATTATCCAAATATATTATTCGCGCTTCTGGCAATTGTGCCGCATAAATAACAATCAACGATATTTGCGATAAATCCATTAGCCGCTTAGCAGGCCCTTTTTGAATCTCATCTAGGCTAAAGACCAGATGATTCCAACCGGGATTTACCTGAAAACGCTTATTAAATCTATCCTCATCCACCCAGCCAGTTTTCTCATGAGCTATATCATTTACCCGCAAGACCAGCGCCAAGGGCACGTTACTGGAATTATAGATATCAACACTTAATTGTTTGTAGCCCGTCCAATCATTAAACAAACGTTCAAACGAAATCCCTGAATAGCGCTCTGTTGTTAAATTAAGCTTTAGCGAGTAATGACCTTGAGTACGAAATTGTGAACTCAACTCCGCTGTAGACTTTTGGCCATATATTTCAATACTAGATTCAAACCCTGCAAGCAATGGAAATTTTTTCATTGCTTGATATTGATACCAAGCCTCAAAAAATACGACCGACAAACTTGGAATCAAGAAAGCTAAAGCCACTACACGCCCGAGCCACACGGACAAACTGGGAGGTCTCAGCCAAAATAGCCCAACACAGGTGCCGCTTAAATCTCGTAGCAAATCATCCCAATTACCATCGCGCCCAGTATAGGATTGAATAACTTCAATTAACCCACCACCCACAAAAACCGCTAACAAAGTGAGCAACGCAACCTGCCAGCGATTTACATCAAATTTTTTATTAAGTACAAACACTAAAGCGATAAAAAAAATGATGTGACCGCAATCCCACAGCGCACCAAAGAGTTTGCTGGAACTGGCATCTGGCCCGCCAAAAAAGAAAAATGGAAAAGCAACAGTAACAGTAATCCAAGCAAAATTTTTCTTGCAGACTGTAATCAAAGCACGCAAAGAATTAATAGCGCGAATCCCCCATGCCATTAAATTGCTTGGCCAGATTAGTGGCGTAGTTATCAGTCATACCACTGATAAAATCAATCACCGCCATAAGCGCTAAATACTTATAGTTTTTATCGCGCTTGCTCACATTGGGGTGAAAGTTGTTATCGCCAATTAACGCCAAAACGCGATTATCCTTGTAGGTCATTTGGCTAGGGTCACCTAGGGATGCGTAAACCGCGCTACAAATAGTGCTCAACAAAGTGCCTATTACCGCATAAGCACCAATCTCTAACTCAACACGACGTGAGTGATTAAAGATTTTATTTTTAGCAAGGTCTTTAGCTGCTTGTACCGCAATCATAACTTTGGGATCACACAGAGAAATTAAATCACCCTCAACCGTACCATTTAAAAAATCATCTTGGTGTTTAATGAATGCATCTGTACCTGCATTAATAAATGCATCAATCACTTTGCCACGCACCAGTGCAGGCTTGCGCCCATCATTTACTTTCTTAAGTGTGCGCTCTAAATCTGCAAGCTGGGGCGAATCGGCTATCACTGGGCGAAGTAATTCATAAATCTCTGCCCAATTTAAAATGCCCATTTCAAGGCCATCTTCCAAATCAATAATGCCGTAACAAAAATCGTCTGCCGCTTCCATTAAATACACCAGCGGGTGACGGCAATACCAATTTTTACCTTTTTCAATTAAACCGGTTTTTGCGGCAATTTCATGAAAATAAGCCAACTCAGATTGAAACACGCCATATTTATTATTTTTAGGGCGATGATTTAAAACAGTAGCAGTTGAACACCAAGGATATTTCATGGAGGACGAAAGGGTCGCATAAGTTAAACGCATACCTTCATGATATTGGTGATACTCAGAGGTGGTTAACACCCGTAAACCCTGCGCATTACCTTCAAATACGCGAATATCATCGCGCTCTTCTGGCGACAAATCGGCTAAAAATTCTGCACCATCTTTTTGAAACCAACTACGAATTGCATCTTCGCCGGTGTGACCAAACGGTGGGTTGCCTATGTCATGCGCTAAACAAGTTGCTTGAACAATATCTCCAATATCCGTTGGCCAAATATGGCTGGGTAAATCGCCTGCATCTTTTAATGCTTGACCAACACGAATACCGAGCGTGCGCCCAACACAGGCCACTTCCAAGCTGTGCGTCATACGATTGTGGATATGGTCATTAGTCGCGAGCGGATGCACCTGTGTTTTACGTGCAAGCCGGCGAAACGCACCCGAAAAAATAATCTTGTCGTGATCCGAGTGGAATGGCGAACGTCCCTCTTCGTGTTTTGCACTTCGCTTCCCTAAACGCTCAGCGCAGAGAAGTTGATCCCAGTTCATTGTCATAGCATTTCCATAGGCTTGTTATTCAACCGATACTTTTTCAAGCAACACTTTTATTTATCACTGGCATTTAGGCAATCGCACTCAGCCAAACATCTACCCGCGCACCAGTTTAGCTCTTTAATAAAATCTCAGCGCACAATATGGGCGCATCAAATCCCACCTCATCTTGTATTTTTTTATGAACAAGAATTTACAGCAAGCTATTTAACTTATTGTTTTATCTTGTGTTTACGCATTCTAACAGACGATTAATTAGGCTTGAATTTTTCTTGGCATAGTTACTGCTAAATCTAAAAAAAGCAATCTTGTATTCAAGATGGTATTTAAGATTTTAGAGCAGACGTACTTTAAAACAGGAAGAATAATGACAAGCACTCTAGGTTGGACAATTCCCGAATGGCTTGACGCCTATCGAAACCAAACGATTTCTATCGGCGATGCCTTGCATGGGCTGCGCTCACAACTTGATGCCACTGACACTGCATTGATCTATATCCTTTCTGCCGACGAGTTAGATGCGCAAATTAATGCGCTCGCCGCCTTAGGCTCAGCCGCTCTCGATCTACCGCTTTATGGCGTGCCCTTTGCGGTAAAAGACAATATAGATGCAGCAGGCCTGCCCACTACCGCCGCCTGCCCTGCATTTACCTATATTCCGAGTGAAGATGCCACCACAATCGCACGCCTGAAAGCGGCTGGCGCGATTGTGATTGGCAAAACCAACCTCGATCAATTTGCGACTGGTCTTGTGGGCACGCGGTCACCTTATGGTGCAGTGCCCAATTCTTTTAAAGCCGACTATGTATCCGGTGGCTCCAGCTCTGGCTCGGGCGTTACAGTCGCGCGCGGATTGGTGCCATTTAGCTTAGGCACAGATACCGCAGGCTCAGGTCGTATACCCGCAGGATTTAACAATATTGTTGGGCTCAAACCCACCAAAGGGCGTTTTAGCACAAGTGGTGTAGTACCGGCGTGCCGCAGTTTGGATTGCGTTTCGATTTTTTCATTGACGGTGAGCGATGCC
>CAUOQW010000029.1:0-11235 GCA_963506825.1 uncultured Cellvibrio sp. | reverse complement strand
GACTTTACATATTAAAAACAAAGAACGGGATTTTATTTGAACAATACCTCAATATTAAACCTAAGTATCGACTGCTTCTTCAAATAATCATGCCCATTATTGCGATAATCTGCATAGTAATATTTGTACCTTGGCTTGCAGGCTGCGCCTACGTAAAACCACTGCCTGACACTGTTCAGGAACAAGTCATCGATGCGACTAGTTATGACTTGGATGGCATTATTGTTTACGTGGACAAAAAAGGTAAAGATCCTGAATTTTATTCTGCTGGTTGGAAAAATAGAGACAATAAAATTCCCGCCGATCCAGATGCGCTGTTTAAAATAGCGAGCATTAGTAAGTTATATATAGCCGCAGCCACCACTAAATTAATTAGCAAAAAGCATTTATCGCTCAATAAAACCCTTGCTGATTATTTACCGGAGCTTGTGGGGCGAATTGAAAATGCAGATCAAATTACGTTGCGAATGCTGCTACAACATCGCAGTGGAATCCCCAATTTTATTAATGACCCCAAATTTCCCTGGGAAAATTTACCCGCGGACGCCAACGGCTTGCTAAAGTTCGGGCTCGATAAACCAGCCAATTTTAAGCCCGATAGTCGTTACAACTATTCCAATACCAATTATCTGTTGATTGGTATGATTCTCGATAAAACCTTGGGCTACAGCCATCACCAGTATATAAAAAACGAAATTCTTAATCCTCTTAAACTAAAACACACTTACAGCTTGCTGAGCGAAGCGCAGTTAAAGGATCTTGTCAGTGGTTACTATATTGGCTATGACGGTGATTTAAAAACACAAAATTTTGTCGGAGCTGGTGGTTCGATGGTTGCAACAGCAGAAGATGTTGGAATCTTCTTGAGAGCATTAAACAATGGTTCACTGCTAAGTGCTAATGAGCAAACAATTTATTCTGCTATTTATGTGTACGAACATACCGGCTTACTAGGAGGGTATTCGAGCATTGCGCGCTACCATAAAGATATTGATACAGTCGTTATTCAATTCGTGAATACCAGCGGCGGAAACTCATGGATGATAACGGAGATTATTTACAACCGTATTCTTAAGATTCTACGCAAGCCATAAATCTGTTTGCAATTTTTGCAGCAAAGGCTTTATTCCGCAGCCTCCACTTTGTAGCCCTTAGCGGCCAATGCGGCCAAATAGCCATCGGACTTTAGCAACTCCTCCATGGGTAAACTGGCAAATGTATGTGTGTTATTTGCCAAGGCTGTTTCTGCAGCTTCTAGCCAAGCCGCTTTCAAAGTCGATTTGATATCTTGCAAGCCCTGTTCTTGCGCCAGCTCTGAATTGATAACAGCATCTTCACAGGCAGCTCTATTATTCACATAGGGCAAATTGCGCAGCGCGTTGATATCACCCACAGACCAAGCATTGGCACGAGCGCGCATGGAATCCAAATCAGACTCCAACCGATCCAACGTTTTAGCAAAACATTGGGTGTCATCCAGCGTGGATTGTTTGAATTTTTTTATTGCGGCGCGCGGGCTCTGCAATTCATGTACAACCCGCGGCTGGGTGGTTTTAATTTTATGATTGCGCACTACATTTTCAAGCGCCCAACGCACACGCTCATTGGAAACCAAATCCGACTTTTCAATGGATTTTTTAAATAGTGTAGATGCCGCAAAAATTGGGCGCTGCTTTTCAAGATCCTGATCTTTCCCAATGTATTTGGTTTTTAATAAAGTCCAACGACTATACAACTCGGGCGTTAACACATCTGCTAACTTTTTTGAATCGGGATTATTTTTAACCCCCACCAAGGACGGCAACAAGCCAACTTTCCCCCAAAAACCAATCTCCATTTTTATATTAGGTGGCGTAATGAATTCTTGCGACTCTGCAAGTGCCGCCTCCACTTTTTTAGATTGCCATTGCATATTTTTAGGAATAGGCGAAATAGTGCCCAACACACGCAGTACATGGTCGCCTTTATACACCAGCCATAAACCTGGGCCTGGTTGCTCACCAATAACCAGTACTTCATCTATTTCGTCTACTTGATTTTCCAGGCTCGTAGAATCTTGCACTTCAGCAGTTTGCGCATGTGCTAACTGAGCGAAGCACACCAGTATCAATAACGATGAGATTTTTTTGATGGCGAACATGAGTAACATCTCAATTAACTATTTCTGGAAGTTGATATCACATCCATATGACAGATAAAAAAACAGCTGCTAATAGTGGTATTAGCAGCTGCCAGCATAACAAAACTCCGCACGACAGGTTAATGCGGTGGCAATAAATCTCTCACAGGTACTTGCTGGTCTGAGGGTTTTTGCGAAACACCATCAAGATTCGCAAAACTGCCGGATAGATTTTTACACCAATCGATGCCGTTAGTCATGCTGCGCGGCGAGGGCAATGCAGCAAAATAAACTGACGTCTCAGTAACACCCAAAACCTTGTTCACAATTAACTGCGCGCGCGCTTTCACCATCGGATTACCAATACGATTTCTAACGCCCCAACGCACCACATAGTTTGCGCAAGTTGCACCCGTTGCCGGCGGCGCATCGGTAAATGCCAGTTCTCTATCGATATTGAAGTGACGCTTCATCATCACCTCTTCAAAGAGCATAGCAACATCTTCATACTGGCTGGAATAATTATAGGAATCACTGGCGCCATCGATTGAAAAATTTAAACCTACTTGTTCGGCGGATAATCTTTTCTGATCATCAGTCGCGGCAAGGCCATGGAACATAACCCTACCCAAGTCATATTGCATTTGCGAATTCAATGGACTTTGCAGTTTTAAACCCGTAGAAATAAATGAGCCTTGCAGATTACCTATGGCATCTGACGCAGTCAGTTGTGGATTGACCTGTGTGACAAAAGCGGGCGGCATAAAATCATTGGCGTGCGCCAATTCGTGAAACAACAAAGCCGCCATTGGGCGTACAACATCCTTAATGGTACGTGAACTTACTGCACCGTCCAACGGATAATAATCATAGGCATACGTATTACCTTGCACGTAACGCCACATGCTGCGGAAGGCCAAACCGTTGGAGAAACCGGCACGATAGTCTTCCTCTTTAGAAATGGTTGCGCGCTCCTCGAAGTTCAACCATAAATTGGCGGGGTCTAAATAAATGGCGCCCGAATCTGAGCGATAGTGTGACGGGCGAATATCAGCCGCTATAACAACTGCAGTTACCCCGCGAAATAATAAAAAAATATCATTCGGCATTTCATCTAACAGTTGACTAAACCGAGTTGCCATCCATGGATGAGACACCACAGTTTGCGCCAAAATATCTGCCTTGGTAGGCGCGCTAGTTTTCTGGCCAATAAATGGCAAGGTGGTTAACTTGCACGAATTGACCGGGTTATTGCTCACAATTTTTACGCAGTTGACGATAGCAGAACTGTAAGTCGAATCCGAAACCGCTGGGCGAAAAACTCCATCGGCAGGTGCAGTGATCACCGGCGCGAAGATATTGCCGCCCAAATTCCTTCCACCACTATCTCCGCCCCCACCACCACACGCGGAGAGCAAAGCGATAATGCATAGAAACTGACATGAATGAATACTGAAGCGAGTATTTAATCGCTTGCTAATAGAAACCTGCATCCTTTTTTCCCTGTGTAATAAACCTGATTATTTTCACGCGCGAGCTGTGAAATACCGCTTACATAAAACCTAATCCCTCTACGGAATTAGGTTGGTGACTATACAGCCGCGACTGTATAGCAACAAGCCGCTTAACATGTAACTTACTATATACCTCTGCAAGCACAATGCAGATCACAAAAATAAAAAAGCCCCGCAGCAGGCTGCGAGGCAATCACCAAAGATGTTAGATCAGTCGTTAATAGCTTTGATATGGCTTGCGCCACTGGCGCTGCTATCCAGTTTAGGCTGACCGAGATAGCGGATATTAGAGGCGCCACTCGCATCGGCTTTTAAAACTTCAGTCGCTTGTAAATCAATATTGGATGCACCGCTGGCATCAACATCGGCTTGCGCAGCTTTCAATAACTTTCCGCGGAAATTACTTGCACCGCTTGCACCTACTTTTAAAAACTGAGTTTGACTAGCAGCTTTTACATCCATATTGGCGGCACCAGAAAGCTCAAATGTCAACTTGCGCGCAGTCAGCATTTCCACTCGTGAATTACTGGCGCCAGTCAACTCGATAAATAAATCATTCACACGTAAATTGGTGAAATTGGCAGCGCCAGCACCACTTACGTTCAGCTTCATATCGCCGCCTACCCAATTACCAAAAGTGGCCCGCGAGGCGCCCGACAAACCTACGTAGTGAAGTTTTTTAAGCTGCAATACGTAGAGCACATCGTCATCGCGATGTTTAAATAAATCAAAAAAGCTGAAACCACCTGAAGAATGCCTAACACTCAGGCTCAGTTTGTCGCCGCTTAAATCCACCTTCACGCGCTCCATCACCTCACGGGCTGCCTCAACTCGTAGGCTTTCGGTATCGCCCTGGGTAATTTGCACTCGCCCACCGCCGCTAACCACCAATTCGGATACGTCTTTAATGTCATAGGCTTTGGCAATTACATCATCGGCGCGCGCAGTCTCCACGGCGAAGATTAAAGCGATGGCCGCTAATACAGACAATGGGGGGAATAGTTGGATTTTCATAGCATGATCCTGCGTAAAAGATTAAATGATGCACAACTATTGATTAAGACACGGCTGGGCGACTTTTGGATTCATCCGCACTGGCTTTAAATTAAAAAAGCACGATGTTTAAATTGCTCAACCGATCACCACCTGACAAAAAATGCAAAAAGCAAGACTAGCGGCGTAACGCAATTTAGGGATAATGGCTGGCTTTCAATGTCCGTGTCGATGTCCATTTCGATAACCCCTACTGCTACACGAGTTCGCTTTATGACCAGCCTTTCAAATACCTTCAGTTTACCCAGCATTTTTAAACGCATTGCCGATGAATTAGCCGTTCAAGAACAACAAGTTAGCGCCGCTGTGGGGCTATTGGATGAAGGCGCAACCGTACCCTTTATCTCCCGCTACCGTAAAGAAGTCACTGGTGGACTGGACGATACCCAAATGCGTAACTTGGAAGAGCGCTTGCGCTACTTGCGCGAATTGGAAGAGCGCCGCGCTGCCATATTGAAATCCATTATCGAACAAGAAAAACTCACACCTGAGCTTGAGCGCGACATCACCCTCGCCGACACCAAAAACCGCTTGGAAGACTTATACCTCCCCTACAAACCTAAACGCCGCACCAAAGGCCAAATCGCTAAAGAAGCAGGCTTGGAGCCTCTGGCCGAAGCGCTTATGGCTGACCCAAGCTTGGCGCCCGAAGTAGAAGCCGCTAAATTTTTTAACGCTGAACATAATATCAACGATGTGAAATCTGCACTCGACGGTGCCAAGTACATTCTTATGGAAAAATTCAGTGAAGACGCTGAATTGCTCGGTCGCCTGCGCAGCTTCTTAACTAATGAAGGCACACTCAGTTCACGCAATGTCGCCGGCAAAGAAACGGATACATCGCAAGAAGTACAAAAATTCCGCGACTATTTTGAACACGACGAACCGTTGAAATCAGTGCCCTCGCACCGCGCGCTCGCTATGTTCCGTGGCCGCAATGAAGGCACACTCACACTTGCCATTAAAGTCGGCGATGAGGAAACGAGAGTCGGCCACCCTTGCGAGACCATGATTGGCGATCATTGGCAAATTAAAGACCAAGGCCGCGCAGCAGATGGCTGGCTCGCCGAAGTTGTGCGTTGGACTTGGCGGGTGAAATTATTAACACATCTTGAAACGGATTTGTTGAGCGAACTGCGCGAAAAAGCGGAAGACGGTGCCATTAAAGTATTCGCCTCCAATTTAAAAGATTTATTACTCGCCGCGCCAGCAGGCCAAAAAGCCACTATCGGCTTAGACCCAGGGATGCGCACGGGTGTGAAAGTTGCTGTAGTTGACGCAACTGGCAAAGTACTTGATCACACAGTCATGTACCCCACACCACCACTGAACAAAATTGCAGAGTCTGAAGCGATTTTGGTTCACCTGTGCAAAAAACATAACGTGGGTTTAATTGCGATTGGCAATGGCACGGCATCGCGCGAGACTGAAAAATTTGCGAAAGATGTATTAAAAGCCCACAAAGATATCACTGCCAGTACTGTAATTGTGAGTGAAGCAGGTGCATCGGTTTACTCCGCGTCTGAATTTGCGGCAAAAGAATTCCCGGATTTGGATGTAACCATTCGCGGCGCGATTTCGATTGCACGTCGCCTGCAAGACCCACTCGCGGAATTGGTAAAAATTGATCCAAAATCAATTGGTGTTGGCCAATATCAACACGACGTTTCGCAATCGCAATTAGCGCGCTCGCTTGATGCGGTAGTTGAAGACTGTGTGAACGCTGTTGGTGTAGAAGTAAATACTGCGTCTGCTGCTCTACTTGCGCGCGTATCAGGTTTGAACACAACACTGGCCAATAACATTGTGGAATTCCGCAATCAAAATGGTGCGTTCACATCCCGTGCTGCGCTGAAAAAAGTACCGCGCTTTGGCGAAAAAACCTTTGAGCAGGCGGCAGGATTCTTGCGCGTTGCCGGTGGTAGCAATCCCTTGGATGCCTCTGGCGTTCACCCGGAGGCCTATTCAGTGGTAGAAAAAATTGCGGAGAAAAATACCCGCGATATGAAAGGCTTAATTGGCGACTCCAGTTTCTTGCGCGGTTTAAAAGCAGCGGATTACACCGACGAAAAATTTGGTGTGCCGACGGTGACTGACATTATTAAAGAATTGGATAAACCCGGCCGCGACCCACGCCCTGAATTTAAAACCGCCACCTTCCAAGACGGTGTTAATGAAATTACCGATTTGATACCGGGCATGATTTTGGAAGGCACAGTTACCAACGTGACTAACTTTGGCGCCTTTGTGGATATTGGTGTGCATCAGGATGGTTTAGTGCACATCTCCGCGCTGTCACACACCTTTATTAAAGATCCGCGTGAAGCCGTTAAAGCGGGGGATATCGTTAAAGCCAAGGTGATGGAAGTGGATGTAGCGCGCAAGCGTATCGCCCTGTCATTGCGTTTAGACGACACGCCCGGCGAGAAGGTAGAAAGTAAGAAGGGGGGCGAACGCCCACAGTCGCAAAATCAACAACGCAACGCGCAAAAAAATAACCCGGCGCCAGCGGCTATGGGAAGTATGGGCGCGTTATTGCAACAGGCACTTAAGAAGAAGTAAGCTTAGGCCGAACTATTTTTCTTCATTATGTTTAACATTAAGCCCAACTTACCGCTCACCCTGAGCGGGTACTCAAACCCAACCACCGAGGTGTTTATGAAAAAGCTAGCTGTTGTACTTATCTCAACCCTGTGTGCTTTCGCTTTCCAAGCACAAGCGGGCGAACTGAAAAATATCTCTATTCAGGATGCCCTATCATCTGACGATGCTAAATTAGGTTTACCTGATGATATTAAATTCTATTTTGGCGATGCAAAACCTGAAGGTACTGTGACCAAAACCATCAGCCAATATTCATTTAACCGCGAAATTAATGCGTCGCTAAAATCGCAAATCAAAGCTTGTAATTCTGCATTAGTCGTAGCGCTTAAAGACCTGCGTGAAGCGGCAAAAAAAGAAGGCGCTAACGCGGTGATTAACATTAAATCCAACACAAAAGGCAAAGCTCTTTCTAGCCAAGAGATTTTCGCCTGCGATTCTGGCATGTTGAAATCGGGTGTCTCTATATCTGGTGATTTGGTAATCATCGAGTAATCTTTAGGCTTCGACGAGCCGCAGGGTTCGTCGAAATCTCCTCTCTAAAAAATTTATCCGCTTTACAATACCGTCTGTTTTAATAGTACTGCCTCGTCTAATCCTCTTTACAAAAATTATCGTCGTTTAGCCTGTGACTGCTATAGTCTGTTGGCGGTTTTTGCTCATCACTTAATCATTTATTGCCACCGCTTACAATAACGAGGTGAATTATGTTGAAACGCATTACATCTAAACTAGCACTTTGCAGCTGCTTATTGCTCATAAGTATTAGCAGCTACGCAGAACAATTTAATGTGCTCTTATTTACCATGACACAGGGTTACCATCACCAATCGCAACTAGAAGGCGTGGCCGCTATGCGCGAGTTGGGCAAGAAACATTTTTTTAGCGTTGACTGGCAAGAAGATCCTGCCGTTTTTAAAGATGAGAATTTAAAGAAATTTCACGCTATTGTTTTCCTTAACACCACTGGTGATATTTTAAACCCGGAACAAAAAGCAGCAATGGAGCGCTTTATTAAATCTGGCAAAGGTTTTGTGGGTGTTCACAGCGCATCTGACACGGAATACAAATGGGAGTGGTACACCAAATTAGTAGGCCGCAGTTTTCATATCCATCCCGTCATTCAAACTGCTGAACTGCAAGTAATTGACCGAAAATTTCCTGGCCTTGAGCGTATGCCCGAACGTTTTTTATGGACTGAAGAATGGTATGAGTTTGGCCCAGAGCATACCAAGGGTCTCAATTACATTTTGGCAGTAGACGAAAAGACGTTTGACCCAAAAGTTAGCTGGGGCGCAAAGAGTGGCGAAGGCATGGGTAAATTCCACCCCATTGCGTGGTACCACAATTACGATGGCGGCCGTTCGTTTTACACCGCACTTGGTCACACGCCTGCAGATTATTCTGATAGCTTTTTTCTAGAGCACATTTATGGTGGTGTGTATTGGGCGGCAACCGGTAAGGGCCTAAAAACCAAATAAAACTAAACGATTATTCGCCACAAAAAATACCCGCTTGCGGGTATTTTTTTATGTAACGTCTAAGTAAAACAGCATTATCAAGTTACATCGTGACAGTTTCCGTAATGATATTTTTTTTCGCCGTACATAGAATTATCGGCAACTTTTAGCAAATTTTGTAAAGAGTAACCGTGCTGCCGTGTATAGGCGAAACCAACGCTGCCGGATATTTGTTGAGTCGGCACGCCATCAACTAACAATGAACTCAAAGCAAGCCTGATTTTCTCCATCATGTTCAAGACTGCTGTTAGGCTTTGTATATCTTCAATTAAAATAGCAAACTCATCCCCGCCCAAGCGCGCCGCCAAATCACTTTGCCGCAACACTGACTTTAAAGCGCGAGCCACTTCCTTTAACACTTTGTCGCCGGCCGCATGACCACATTTATCATTGATCGCTTTAAAACCATTTAAATCTACGAATAGCAATAGAACACCCGATTCCTGACGCTCTGCATTTGCCAAAATACGCTGGGCAGCATCCTCAAAATAAAAGCGATTAGGTAACTTGGTTAGCGAATCGTAATTTGCCTGCCTGAACAAAAGCTTTTGATGTTTATCGCGTTTAACTTCCAGGGAAAAATGCATCCAGTACACAATACACAGCGTTGCTAATATCATTAACACCAAAATAATCAGTAGGGAAAGCTTCCATAAATTAATATCCAACCAAGATACATTTTTACTCAATTGCACAGTGATTTTATAACGTGCAAATTGAATATTATCTGCAACACTCACCCTGTGTAAAAAATAGCTGTTTGGATTTTCCACCACCTGTGACGCAAGCGAACCCATAATAAATTCTTTGCCGTGCGGTGGCGTAACCTTTATTGAAACATCCCATTTGCCATGGATATTTTGTTTAAGAAATAACATATTCTGCTTCACTAGCAACAAGCTAACATAGGACTCACTGCGAGTTTGCGTGGGCGGAATAGACTGCATCATTACCAAGGCCTTATCGCCCTCAAACAAATCAATAGGTTCTGAAATGGTAATTTCTGAAAGTTCAGCAGAAGGCAAAGATTGATGAATAAAATCGATGCTGGATAAATCCAAACTTAATACCGCCTTACTCGCAGCGGGGCTCACAAAAATAACCGGCAACTTACCGAGGGAATTAGGAGAGTCTAGCGGAATCTTATTACCGCCAAATTGATAAAGCGTTGGGGAAGTGACGCCTTGCTGATGCAATATTTGCTTATAAGAGGATGCCGATTGGGGATGAATATATTGGGCAATTTGAAACATGGATATGTGCGGAAAACGCTGCATCATGACGGAGGTATAAGCATCCACCGCGGCAATATCCAGACTATCCCTCCCTTTTAAAAAAGAACCTAAGCCAATCAGTACAGTTTCATTTTGCGCCAACTGATCGCGAATATGATTGCGCGCAGAGCTAGCATCCACCTTAAATTCATCATCTATATTCCATAAACTCCAATGAATATAAAAAACTACCATACCGCATAGAAAAACGGCGGTACCGGCAATTAGAAGGAAATAAAGTAGATGTAAGCGAGCAAACTTATTTTTCATGTCGATATAAAATTTCTAACGCTCTCTGCCCTTATTTTAAAGTATCCATAAAAAATACATTTTAATTAAAGGCACGTTTATAAATGGCCCAATAATAGGGCCACAAATAATTTCACTGGTATGAAGACATTCAGGGAGCTTTAAAGACCACCTTAACACTTGAGTCTGCCGCGCTCGCGTCTACATAACCAATCATATTAGGATTGGCAGCGATTAAGGCTTTTACCGCGGCGTCTTTGCCTACATCTTTGGGTGGTGTACCTTTGCCCGTAAATACCAGCTGTGACCAGTAGGCTTTATATTGGCTTGCATTTTTTTTGCAGATAGCTTCATTAAATTTATCGCGCACCGGCGACCCTTCATCCTGATTAATAGGAACCGCCTGCTCGCCACTAGGGAAACTATTGCTCTTGCCTAAAAAAATCCGCGCCACATCGTCGCTCGTCATACTCGCAACACTGGCTGATGGATGCACTATAACCACGACTTCCGCGAAGCAAACCACACTAACAGAGAAGCTCAACACACTAATTAGTATTGTCATTAATTTATGCATTTTCATGGCACCTCCTAGAATACAGTTTGCACGGCAGCAGAAAATACTTTCTGTTTACCTTGAGCATCATCATCTACATCATCAAACTGAAACTTTAATGCCGTTCCAGCAGTGATATCCCAACGAACACCCAAGGTCAACACATCGCGATGCACCAATTGTTGTGACGCTGTCGCTTTCAATACACCAATTAAATAATTAGTACTACCAACAACCGGCAAAGCAACTCCCGCAGGAATACCCGCTTCAGGATGAGAAGCTTCATCGTCTGATTTTGACGCAGTTACGTGATAGAGAAACTCACCAGAGCGAACGCCAAGCATTACAT
>CAUOQW010000028.1:0-11306 GCA_963506825.1 uncultured Cellvibrio sp. | reverse complement strand
GCAGGCGCACGACAAGGGCTTTAGCTTGTCAGCCTATTTGACGGGTGAGAAAAACAAAAAGAAAACCATCGATTTTAAATCCTCAATTGATCTCACCAATTTATCGCGCTTGGAATCACATCTTAAAGGTTTGAAATCACCCCAGTGGTCAGAAGATGTCTTGGGCAAAATTGACCAAGACAAGGCTAGCCGCGGGCAATTGGTTTACAACGAATATTGTGGCTCTTGCCATCAGGTTATTGATCGCAATGCCTGGGATCGGTTGGTGGTAGCGAATATGACCAGTCTTGCCACCATGGGCACGGATCCGACTATGGCGCAAAACGGCGTGAACTATACGGGCTATGCGGGCAACTTTGAGTCGGTTTATCAATCTACGGATGTAGGCAATGTCGTCTTACAAAATCGTGCGCCTGTCGTGCAAATCCTAACTGCAGCGACCAAGGGCGCAGTGGCAACGCCGGACGCCGATAAGTGGCCGTTG
The DNA here is from genome assembly GCA_963506825.1 of uncultured Cellvibrio sp. Classification (GTDB taxonomy): domain Bacteria; phylum Pseudomonadota; class Gammaproteobacteria; order Pseudomonadales; family Cellvibrionaceae; genus Cellvibrio. The sequence continues at coordinate 10,822 of CAUOQW010000028.1, read as the reverse complement.
CGTCGTCTGGCGGATTGGGCCTATATGTTAGGTAAATCCTTCTTTGATAATGAGATCAAGCCCAGTGTAAAATCTGGAAATTATCAACCGGACACCACCGCAACGCCCTATCAGTCCCTATTAGCCTATAAAGCACGCTCATTGAATGGTATTTGGGCGACAGCGCCTTATTTACACAATGGTTCTGTGCCGGATCTGTGGAGTTTGACCGCACCCGTTGAAGAGCGCCCCACGGAATTTTGTGTTGGCAATCGCGAATTTGATCCGGTTAATGTCGGTTTTAATACCGAGGGTTGCGATAAAGCAGACCCCAATGATAAGCGTCGCTTTATTGTGGAGCCACTCGGTAACCACAACACCGGCCACGAATACGGCACGGGTAAAGATGGCAAGGATAAACTGACTGAGCAGGAGCGTTGGGATTTAATTGAATATATTAAAACGCTGTAAGCTTTAATGATGTTTAGGCTGCATATTTGTTCCATTCAATGAGCAAAGTGCAGCCTAAATTTTTGCGAATTTTATTCAGCGTTCTTTGCCAGCAGTTGCGTATAAGATGGTTGCGCATAAGACGTTATGAAAATATTGAAAGAAAGTTTTACGAGAAAAATACAACTCAAATTATCGTTACTGCTCAGCATACGCTTGGTGGTGTTAAGCCTGTGTGTGTTTCTGATAGCGCTGGATGTGCAAGCGCAAACTGAAAAACAAATTTCCTATCCTGTTAGCGTACCTATAGAACGCGCTGCTGTGAGCAGTGCGCCGAGTGCGCCTGTGGTAAAAGCACCCGCGCCGGTTATTCGCCCGCTCGATGAAGCCGCAACGCCACCGGTTCGCGCTAAAACGCCGGTTAAAAAAACCGTAAAAACATCGGCAGAAAAAAAGCCAGTCACTAAAGCTGTAGCTAAGACGACCAACAAAAAAACCTCCGCTGCGAAAACCTCCACCGCCAAAACTGCTAAAAAACCTACTGCCAAGGCTACGTCCAAACCAATAGCAAAAAATACAAAAAACGCTTCTGTTAAAAAACCGGCAGCTAAAAAATTAGCGACTACGAAGCCACCGGCAGCTGTGGCAAAAATATCCAGCGCTGTTGATAACTCCGAAAAATCGCTCACACAATCTCCCAACAGAGAAGCGCCCAACACTCATGCGATAAATCCTCCGGAGTTAACTCCGCAGGCTGCACCTGTAATGAAAGCCGTAAACCCAATTCAGGCAGTCAATGTAGCGCAGGCAGTAAATGCAGCACCAACCTCTCACAAAAATTCCGTAAGCCATTTAACGGTACCTCTCGCTGCGGGCGCCGTTTTGGCGAGTGCGGCTGTTAGTGCAGAAGATGAGCAAGAACTTGCACGCAGTTTGGCGGAGGAGGGCGAATATATAGCGGAACCCGATGTTCCCGAAACAGTTGCGCCTAAAACACCTACACCAGCAGTCGTTGCCACAGCACCTGCGAGTGTTGCTGCAAAAACAGCTTTGCCTATGAGCAACCAACGCGAAGCTTTTGTTACTGAATTTAAGCATTACGTAGAAACAAAAATTGTTCCCAAAACACCGGGCCTTGCGCTAGCAATTATTGCGGATGGCAAAGTCAAAGTATTAGAAACCTATGGCGTTAGAAAAGCGGGCAGCAATAGTTTGATTAATGCGGACACCGCATTTCGCTTGGCATCGGTATCAAAAAGTTTTGCGGCAACGGCTGCCGCCATGATGGTCAATGATGGTTTAATTCGCTGGGATACTAAAGTCACCGATGTTTTACCCAATGTGGAATTCAGTAATCCGCGCTACGGCGATCAAATTACGGTGCAACATATTTTGTCGCAATCGACAGGTTTGCCTACGCATTCGGGCGATAATTATATTGAAGAAGGTTCATCGTTTGATGAAGTTGTGCGCCGGTTGCGCTATGTGAATTTTGTGTGCCCGCCGGGTAAGTGTTACAACTACCAAAATGTTAGTTACAGTTTGATTAGCAATATTGTGCTCAAAAAAACCGGTGTGACTTACGAGCACTATTTAGAAAATAAAGTACTTCGCCCACTAGGTATGCGCACGGCTACGGTTGGCTATGCAGATTACACCGCGAATAATAATTATGCGGTGCCACATCTGCCAACGCGCAAAGGCTGGGTTCCTACAACGGTGACGGAACATTATTATCGTGTTAACCCGGCGGCAGGCGTAAACGCCAGTATTACCGATATGTCACGCTGGTTATTAGCGCATATGGGTCAAAATCCTGCGATTTTATCACCTGCTCTATTGAACACAGTTCTCGCAAAAATAACTCGCTATACACAACATTATGGTAGCCGCGAAGGCGTTACCAATAGCCACTATGGTTTGGGTTGGCGAGTGTTTGATTATCGCGGCGACAAAAATTTTGTGCACCATGGCGGCGGTGTAAAAGGCTTTCGCTCTGAAATGGTGTTTAACCCAGAGCTGAAAATTGGGATGATCATTTTAACCAATGGCCCACGTTTGGCGGGTAGTGTGATTTTTGATTTCCTAGATGCCTACGAAGATGAAAAACGCGGTGAGCGGAAGAAAGAAGCTGCCGCACCTGTTAATAAAAAAAAGAAATAAGATTAAGAAAAAATAAAAACGCCGAGCAAATGCTCGGCGTTTTCGTTTTTATTGTATACATGCTTTTTATTTAATGCGCATCATCAAACAAATCCCGCGTTACAGATCCGGTTACCATTACCTGCAAAATCCGGCGGCCTTCCATTTGCGTGATTTCAAATTCAAAACCAGAAATGTTAAGGGTTTCGCCCACAACGGGTACGTGTTGGAGCTGCTCTAGTAACAAACCTGCCAGCGTAAAATAATCGCCTTCTTCACGTTCGAGTTTTATGTTTAACAATTCTTCTAATTGTTCGAGCGACAAGCTTGCATCTAACAGCCAGCCATTTTCTTGCTCAACAATTAAGGGTGCTTCGTTGGCATCGGCCAATTCACCGGCGATGGCGGCGAGTAAATCGCTGGTGGTGACTACGCCTTTAATGCTGCCGTATTCGTCAATTACAATCGCTAAGGGCACTGCCTGTTGGCGCAACATTTCCAATACATTTAAGGCGCTGGTACCTTCGGGAACTGCCAGCGGTTCAACCGCGAGGGCGGCCAAGTTGAGCGGTTGATTGCTGAGTGCAGCGGTGAGCAAATCACGACTTTGCACTACGCCGTGTAAATTATCCAGCTCGTCGCGTGCGACCAACAAACGGGTTTGCGGTGTGGTTTTCAACACGTTGAGTAACTCTTCCGGCGTCGCATTTACATCCACCCAAATAATATCTGGGCGCGGTGTCATCAGCGATTGCACGGGGCGATCTGAAAGTTGCAACACCGAGCGAATCATTTGGCGTTCGCTATTTTCAAATACCAGCTCTTCGCCTTTCGGATCGGCCATGGCGACTATGTCGTGACCCACTTCGTCGGAATCGGATTTACCGCCCAATAATTTCAACACAGCTTCTGCCGTGCGGTCGCGCAGTGGGCGCTCGCCGATAATATGGCGGGTGCGGTTGGAACGCGCTAATTGGTTAAAGAATTCAATCAATACCGAGAAGGCGATAGCGGCATAGAGGTAGCCTTTGGGAATGTGTACGCCTGCGCCTTCTGCTACCAGCGTAAAACCAATCATCAACAAAAAGCCTAAACACAGCATCACCACTGTGGGGTGTTTGTTAACAAAATCTGTAAGTGCTTTACTGGCCATGATCATTACACCCATAGCAATGATAACGGCGAGCATCATCACCGATAGCTGCGAAACCATACCGACCGCGGTGATAACAGCATCTAGCGAGAAGACAGCATCCAAAATCACAATCTGGGTGATAACCGCCCAAAAGGCGGCATGAGTACGGGTGCTGCGGTGAGCGTTGACCTTACCTTCAAGGCGTTCATGCAGCTCAATGGTGGCTTTAAACAGAAGAAAGAGCCCGCCGAAGAGCAGTATCAAATCGCGCCCGGAAAGCGCGTGATCAAACACACTAAAAAGGGGGTTAGTCAGAGTTACCAGCCAGGAGATTCCCGCCAGTAAGCCGAGCCGTAAAATCAACGCCAAGCCTAAACCTAGTTTGCGTGCAAGGTCGCGCTGGTGTTTGGGTAGTTTGTTGGCGAGTACGGCAATAAAAATGAGGTTGTCTATGCCGAGTACAATTTCCAGCACAACCAGTGTTAAGAGGCCAAGCCAGGCCGTGGGGTCAAGCATCCATTCCACCGCTAGCACCTCAACTCAAAAAGGTTAAAGCTAGGGCAAAGAGTCTTAATAAACGTATGACGCTGAGATTCAGGGTCGGGTTCTGCGGTTGGCATTGAAAATCCAAGGTGACCAAAGGAAGGGCGATTCTACTGTACCCAGGCTAACAATGACTAGCACTGGGTTTTTGAGTGTCTGCTTCAGTAACAACCAGCTGTGCAGCGCCGGGTTTGTAGATGTTAATAAGGAATGTCACAATCGGGCTATGACGACACAATTTAGCCTCAGTTTTATTACCAGCCTGCAAACAGTTTCTGCCGCGCGCTGGAACGCCCTGTGTGGCGATTATTATCCGTTTGTGCGTTATGAATTTTTAACGGCGTTGGAAAATAGCGGCAGTGTTGGCAAGGGTACAGGCTGGCAGCCGCAACATCTTGTGGTTTATAACGGCGATGAATTAATTGCCGCCATGCCGCTTTATATTAAAACCCACTCATACGGCGAATATATTTTTGACTGGTCGTGGGCGGATGCTTACAAGCGTTACGGTTTTAATTATTACCCCAAATTAATTAATGCGATTCCCTTTACGCCTTGCTCCGGTTCGCGCTTGCTACTGAAAGATTCTGCGCGCTTACCAGAATTATTACCGCTGATTCTGGATGCTATTAAACATCATGCTCATGCGATTAATGCATCCAGCTGGCACTGTTTATTTCCCAGCCCAGAGATGTCTACGTATTTAAGTGCAGCGCATATATCGCAGCGAATCGGCACACAATTCCATTGGTACAATCGCAGTTATAAAAGTTGGGATGATTTTGTCGGCGCCATGAATTCGCGCAAGCGCAAAAATATCAATAAAGAACGGCGCGCAGTGGCTGAACAGGGTATTCGGTTTGAAACCAAAGCGGCAGAGAATATAACCGCAGAAGATTGGCAATTATTTTATCAGCTCTATTGCAACACCTATTTAAAACGCAGCGGTCATACTGGATATTTAACGAAAACTTTCTTTACCATGTTGGGCGAACATTTTGCAAAGCACTGTTTGCTGGTGATTGCCTATCAACAAGGGCAGGCGATTGCAGCGGCGTTATTTTTTACCGATAGCCAAACCATTTATGGCCGCTATTGGGGCTGTGTTGAAGAGCATGAATTTTTGCATTTCGAAACCTGTTATTACCAAGGCATCGAATACGCTATTAAACAGGGCTTACATCGCTTTGATGGCGGTGCGCAGGGTGAGCATAAAATTGCGCGCGGATTTGAACCTGTAATAACTTATTCAAACCATTGGCTGGCGCGCCCGGATTTTCAGCAGGCGATAGATAGTTTTTTGGATGCAGAAAAAGTATCCATTGAAAACTATATTGAAGATGCTAAAGGCTATTTGCCGTTTAAATAAAAAGAGAACAACAATGCTCGCAAAACTCCACCCTAGAACCATTCTCACCGCGCTCGACGAAATCGATTCTCAAGCGCCGTCTTACAGCATGAGCAAACCGCAAGCGCTACGCCGTGTATTTGCAGTGCTCGCGTGCGTGTCAGTGTGTTTGCTGTTTATGCACTACGCAAAATTTTCCAGTAACTTGCAAAGTCTTTTGCAGTTAGTGGCGGGCTGGCAAGGTTTGCAGTTGAATCATTATATTGAGCAATTGGTGCAGGCGGGTGTTTGGGAGTTGTGCGGTTATGTGTGGTGGACGAGCGTACAGGTAATCGGATATGTGTTGCTGCCCGCACTTTTAATTCGCTACGGTTTCAAAGCGCGGGTGCGCGATTTTGGTTGGCAACTGAATCAAACGCGGGAGCATTGGCGCGGTTATTTGTTATTGCTTAGCCCGATTCTGGTATTTATTTATATTGTTAGCCGCGGTGAAGATTTTGTTAATCACTACCCGTTTTATTCTTTAGCGAGCCGCAGTTGGTTTGATTTATTGGCGTGGGAGTTTTTGTATCTCACGCAATTTGTGTGCTTGGAATTTTTCTTTCGCGGCTTTTTTCTCAATGCCCTGCGCCCTGCGTTGGGAGCAAATGCTATTTGGGTAATGTGTGTTCCCTATTTAATGATTCACTTTCCCAAACTTTGGTTGGAAGCGACGGGGGCGATTTTGTTCGGTTTATTTTTAGGAATTCTCGCACTGCGCTCGCGCTCTATCTGGGGTGGGGTACTTGTGCATGCTGGCGTGGCAGTCACTATGGATATTACCGCTATTTTGCGTAAGCACTCCTTGCCGGAAATTTGGTGGCCGTTTTAGGGTGTTTATTTGCGGCTGTCGCTTAAATTATTTTTAAGTCAAAAAACGTCTATCAGCATTTTTTTTGGGGAATATAGAGTCTTGGCGATTGTCGCTTAAAGTGGCTAGTCTGGTAAGTGGAGATAGCATCGATAAGCGGGATTTTGCGGAGGCTGCCATGAATACCTATTCAATGCTAAAAGCGTTTGTGATGATGTGTTTGCTCGGATTAGTACTTAATGCGAATGCAAGTGTAGTGACCTGTACTAGCGCTATTACACTGGCCAAGGTGGACTATGCCAGTTCCTGCCAGCGCAGTCTTTTGGAAACTCAAGATTTTCTCAATCCCACGCCTATGACGGTCAATAGTGAAGCTTTTTTTGGTCAAACCGATTGGCTGTTTCTAAAGAAAGATGACCCTTTGGCAAATGGCCAAACAGGAACTTGGTCGCTCAACAATAATGAATGGGACGATTACGCCAATATTATGCTGATTTTTAAGGATGGGAATGGCACTACCTTATTGGGCTTTATACTGACGGCAACTTATACCTCTGGCGATTGGGATTCGCCTTTCACTGCTTATGAGTTTCCTAACCTCTGTGTACATCATGCCGCCCATGGTAATAAACCGGCTTACGATGACTGCAGCAAGATTAAAGATGTATCCCACATTAGCTATTACGGACGTGGCACTGTTATGCGGGTTTCTGAGCCTGCGTCTTTTTTACTGATGACTTTGGGGATATTTGGGTTGGCTGTTATCCGTCGCCAGAAACTCCAAATACTTTGCGGTCAATTGCGTTCATAAAGTGATTCTTAAAAAGTAACTCTCATACACCTACTTGGGTATTTAAGTATCCAAGTGGTGTACCGTTCTACAATTTAAAAAGTGAACCCTCCCATGTTACAGATAACCCTGAATCTGGGACGAAGCTATTCCGCGTGCCCCCTAGTCTGGTGCCGTAACCTTCAGTGCTTGGGTCGATGTAGTTTATGGTGGGAGTGAGTTTTAACAGGGGATTAGAGCGCTGAGTGTTCGTCATCTAACAATAACGAGGACACTCCAAAATGATAAAGATAAAAACGGTTTTATTCTTGCTGGGCTCGCTCAGCATCTCGCAATTCAGCAGTGCCGCCCTAACAACCTATGGTGCTGGCAATATCAGCGATCGCGCTAACCCAGCGGGTTACAAGTGCGCGGTTGATCATGGCAATTGGATTTTCAGCGCCGGGGTTGTACAACCGGGTGTGAGTAGCTGTAATCCCATAGGTACACCTACGCCCATTTACCCACAAAAAGTGGCGCCCGCTACCGGGAAGCCTACTATGACTCACCGTTGGTGGGGCTCCATTTCATTTGTCGGCGAAATGAAAGTGGGCGACAGCGCGGGCGCGGCTTATATCACGCCAGACCCAATGACCGCGCGCATTAGTGATCGCGGCGCGCGTATCTTGGGTATCCCTGGCGGCCTGCGCAGCAGTTCAACGCAAACCGCTTACTCCATTCCCGATCCTTTCAGTGAAGTTTTCGATGGCTTGGCGATAGGCAATACGGCCTACAGCAATATGGAAGCCTACTTGAAGGATTACAGCGATGGTTCAGTGACTGTGCAGTGGAATAGCGGCAGCACGCCGGTGATGGAAGCGACTTTTGTACACGGTTCGCCCTATGCCTACTTCACGGCATTGCAAGGCAGCATCGTTATTCGTACCAAAGCGGCGGATAGCGGTGAAAAAGGCGTCTTTTACCAAAGTGGCAATAGCTTGGGGGTATGGACCGAGGTTGCAGGCGACCGCAATAACTTCCTGATCACCGGCCACGACACCACCACCTTTAGCAATGTGAATACCGCGGCGATTGGTGTGACCAACGTCAGCAAGCGCGTAACTATTACCCTCTTGCCACAAGTGACAGGTACGCCCGCAACGGCTATGACGCAGGCCTTTGCGCAATACGCTACTCAGCGTGTGGACAAGGTGAATATCAATTACGCGGTGGATAGAAGCACCAACAAAGTCACCGTGAGCCACCAATACCAATACGCGGGTTCCGCGGTAACCACTATGGTTGGCATGCTGCCGTTGCATTGGAAAAATTCCACTCAGGCGGTTACCAGCTACAAAATCCGCAGCGCGCGCGGCGTAACTAAATTCGCCGCCACTAACGGTTTTAGCTATACCATCCCCTACGTAGGTGTATTGCCAACCCTGCCAGCCGGTATTGGCGATTACAACCTTACCCAGTTGAAAGCGCTGGTGACAGAGTTTGTTAATCAAGGTTCGGCTAACTGGAACAGCGCAACCGATACCTATTGGGCCGGTAAAAACTACGGCAAGGTAGCGGAGTTGGCCGCAATCGCCCGCGCGATTGGAATGACACCTGAAGCGGATCAGATGGTCAATTGGCTAAAAGCAGAATTACAGGATTGGTTCCGCGCCAATACCAATGGCGGTTCCGATACCACCAAATACTTTGCCTATGACAGCAACTGGAACACCTTGCTGGGGTTTGATGAGTCTTTTGGTGCCCAACAACAACTCAATGATCACCACTTCCACTATGGTTACTTTGTGCGTGCGGCTGCGGAAATTTGCCGTATCGATGCCAACTGGTGTGGCGCCACTCAATACGGCCCCATGGTGGAATTGCTGATTCGCGATTACGCCGCTGGCCGCGACGATGCCATGTTCCCCTATGTGCGTTTCTTTGACCCTGCCTATGGTTTCTCTTGGGCATCGGGCCACGCTAACTTCGTATTGGGCAATAACAACGAATCCACCTCAGAAGCGGCTAACGCTTACGGCGCTATCATCCTCTACGGCCAAATTACTGGTAATACAGCCTTAACTGAACGCGGTATGTATCTGCATGCCTCTTCAACAGCTGCCTACTGGGAGTATTGGAATAACCTCGATCGCTATCGCGGCTTAACCGGCGATTACGATAACTTTGATAGCGCTTACCCCAAAATGACCACCTCGATTATCTGGGGCAATGGCCATGTATTCGGTACTTGGTTCAGCGGCGCCTACGCCCATATTTTGGGTATTCAAGGTCTGCCACTGAGCCCCTTGGTTTTACACATTGGCCAGCACCCAGATTATCTGGCTAACTATGTGACCTTAGGTATGACCGAATCCAGCAATGGCAAACCCTCTGGCTTACCGAATGGCCAATGGCGCGATGTGTGGTGGAATATTTGGGCGATGACCAACGGCCAAGCTGCCGTAAACGATATGCAAAGCTACGGTTTCAACTACACGCCGGAAGAGGGCGAAACCAAAGCTCATACCTATCAGTGGATTTATACCCTTAAGCAATTGGGCACCTTGGCAACGGGTACGGGCGCATTAACGGCGAACAGTCCATCGGCAGTGGCCTTTGATAAAGCAGGTGTAAAAACCTACCTCGCCTACAACTTTGGCTGCTCGGCACAGTACGTAAGCTTCTCAGACGGTATGAAGTTAGCTGTACCTGCCAAGGGCTTCCGTATTAAGAAAACCGGTGAAGCTGTAGATGCCAATCCAGGCACTACCACTTGCACAGGCTCTAGCAGTTCAGCGGCGAGTTCTTCGGTAGCGAGTAGTGTGGCCAGCAGCGTTGCCAGTTCAGTGGTTAGCTCCAGCTCATCCTCAGCGGCATCCGGTAATGGCCATACAATTCTGACCAGCACCAGCGCGAAGTTCTTCGCCAACAATGCACCATGGGCAGATATTCATTACACCATCAACAATGGCCCACAGCAAAATGTGCGTATGACCCACAATGCGGATAACACCAACACTTACACAGTGACCGGTATTCCCGCAGGTGCAGTGGTGAAATATTTCTACACCATAGGTCTAGCGGCTGGGGGTGCGGCAGATACTGAATGGGTAACCTTCACCATGAGTGGAACTTCTAGTACTTCCAGTTCAAGTGCAGCGAGTTCGGTGGCGAGTAGTGTTGCTAGCAGTGCAGCAAGCTCAGTGGCTACCAGTAATGGCTACACCATTTTGAGCAGCACCAGCATTAAGTTTCACGCCAACAACGCACCTTGGGCGGATATTCACTACACCATCAATAATGGCCCCCAGCAAAATGTGCGTATGACCCACAATGCGGACAACAGCAACACCTACACGGTAACGGGCATTCCAGTTGGGGTAGTGGTGAAATATTTCTATACCATTGGGCAACCAGTAGGCGCGGTAGATACGGCGTGGGTGCAAGTGGTTAGGTAGTAAGTTAAGCAACTTAAGGACAAGTAAATACAAGCGATAAAAAAAGCCGCTGAAAATTCAGCGGCTTTTCCATTGCAGTAACACTATACAAATTCTAATCAAAGATTAGAAGGTGTAACGTGCACCTATAGTGTAACGAGGACCTAAG
>CAUOQW010000027.1:0-11370 GCA_963506825.1 uncultured Cellvibrio sp. | reverse complement strand
GGGGATGGTGCAGATTTGGCGTAGCAAATCGGGCAAATTTTCGGCAGTTTAGAGTGTCGTGGTATCGCAACTTTTTTTGCAAGAGAACGCAAATTTCTTTTGTTCGCGAACGTTTTGGTGGGCTTTGGGAAAACGGAAGCGATTGTATTCCCATTGGTATTGCGCTGGCGCTAACCGCACACAACTTTCTATGCTAGCGTTTAAGCCGGTAATGGATTGGATTTCATTTGCACTATAGATTGCCGCATCGGCGGGCAAAATAATCACTTTAAAGCCGCCCGGTACGCGTTTGGCAAACAGGCTGATAACGCGGCTCTCGGTACGGCTAATCAGCGAATGTACCAAGCTCATAGTGAGAGCTTGCTGGCCGAAGAATGGCGCGAATTCGGAACCGGCATCTTTTTTGGGAAGTTGGTCGGGCAGTATGCCGACTATGTTGCCTTGCTGGAGAGCTTTTAGCAGCATGCACACACCTTTGCGATTGGTGGGCGCCATATTGATATTACATTTGCTGCGCCCTGCGAGAATTAGCTTGTCCATAGCGGGAATTGCAACTGGCTGGTACATGGCGGTGAGAGGGGCAATACTTGCTAAATAGGGCGCTATTACCTCCCAGTTGCCAAGGTGCGGTGCCAGAGCTACGAGCCCACGGCCTTGCGCTAACTCAGTTCGCAAGAGATCTTCACCCTCTACTTCAATGATTTTAGATTGCAACCAACACCAGGAATTGCGCCAAATAATACTCACTTCAGCGGCAGTTTTGGCGGTTTCTATGAGGCTTTCACGGGTGAGTTTTTGGGCTGAGTGGGCAGATAAGTGCGGGAAGCACACGCAAATATTTTTTAAGGTTACGCGATAGCTGCGGCCTTTTTTGAGCCAGATGCAGGTACCGATAACTGCGCCCAAGGCGCGTGCAAAAGCGAGGGGCAGAACCGACAAGCATTTAAAAATTTGAGGAACAAGAGTGTTTCTCATGGGTATTTACCTTCGGCCTACGACAGGTTGCGCTAGTGGGGGCGAGTCACTAAAGTCTATTGTTATAGTTGGCGCTTTATGGGGTATTAAGTGCCAACTTGGGGCGGCATTGTATAGCTGTGCCTTCCCATAAGTCTGTATGTTTAGTCATTCTGACCCTAAGTAAGATGCTTGCGGCCCGAATTGGTTTCATAAGTTCACACTTTAAGCTATTGATAAGTGTCATATGTTACCGCTCATAAAAAAACCGCTAGGCTGCTAGGCAGTCTAGCGGTTTTTTATTGCCCATCTAATTTATTGCGAATTAAAAACTAGCACTTACCGAAGTACCGCTAGCGGTATTCACCACATTATTGCTGCCGCCTTGCCAAACATTGCCGTTGGCAGAGTTAGCCTCTTCGCGCTTTAAACACTTCCATTGCACGCTGGTATTTGCCGGTAGTTGCACCGCACCCGTCCAGGTGGGGTAGCTGGTTGGGTTTAACTTCACCGCGTTAGCCACCGTCCAATTGCCCAATCCACTTACACTGCCAATCACATACACACTTTGACCTGCGTAGGTGGTGCCGTTGGCGCAACTAAAGTTGACCGTTACTGTGCCGTTCGCTGAACTGCTTGAGCTTGAGGCTACAGAGGAGCTAGCGACACTGCTAGCGCTTGAGGCCACCGACGAGCTGGCTACACTGCTAGAGCTGCTGCCAACCGTGGCCACAGTGATTGCATGACTGCTTGCGTTAAAGCAAATGTTGTAACGGGTATTGGCGGTTACCAAGTAATCGCCGGTAGTAGGATAGCTTTCAGTCCAATTGCCAAAATGGTCAATTTTAAAACGTGGATTTGTACTGGCTGCGCCAAAGGTTTGTTGTGTGCAATACAAACCATTGCTTAAGGTCATGGCCGTTGAACCCCAATTGTTGGGGGTGCCACGGAAATACCAGTTGCTAGCGGCGCTGCTAGAGCTGCTGGATGTGCTTGAACTGGAACTGGATGAGCCCGTGCTATTGCCACCGCAAGCGGGGCAGGGCACGCCAACGACTGCACCCGCGTGGAAGGCGACTGCATCATGGGTAGCTACTGAGAAAGTCGCATTGCCTGAGCCATCCACCGCAATAGACGCACCGCTACAAGCGCCGGTGTTGTAGTTGAAATCGCCGTGGATAATATCGCAATAGGTGCCTGCGGCCATACCAGTCGCAAAGGTACGGCTTAAGCCCGCGCTGTCTTCGCGGTTAATCGCTACAAAACCCAATCCGCCGCGCCCCCAGGCCATTTGGTTATTGCCGTTATCCCAATAGTTGGTCACACGGAATTGCGTATTGGTGTTGTTGGCGAAAGCAACCATGTTGGCGATAGGGCGAGCGCGATGCTCACACAACCAGCCGTTGGCACAAGTACTGGCACTGGCAGATGGTGGGCCTTGATCGTGATCAGCCCAATCATAGCTAGACATAATTTGTGGGTAGCCATAAGGCCAGCCCATCATAAATACGTGCGCCAAGGTATTGAGGTTGCCGCCGTCTTTGTGGGTAATGATATTGCCGGTGTCTTGGCGTTGGTTGTCATGGTTGGCCACAAAGACTTGCGCATCGGAACTGGGTAGCCAACCGCTCCAGTTGGCGGTACCTAGATTGCTCAGATTTTTCAGTGCGCCACGGCCTTTGAAGTAGTAACTCACGGTTTTGCTGTAGTTAAATTCCATTACATCGGCAATGTAAGTGTATTGCTCCGGTTGTACAGGTTCACCGGCACCGCGAATTACCTCTTGGTAAATATAGGGTGTGCCCGCCAAACGCCCGACGATATTGGAAATATCTGCCGGCGGCATATGTTTGGCTGCATCGAAACGGAAACCGGCAACGCCTAAACTGGATAAATCATTTAAGTAATTAGCCAATTTTCCGCGCACATAATCGGCTTCGGTTTTTAAATCATTCAAGCCCGATAAATCGCAGTTTTGAATTGACCAAGCATCACCGTAATTAATATTCGCGGTGCAGGTGTGAAAGTCATTGGTACCGTAAGGCACTTCTGGAAAACTGCGGTTCAGTGCGGCCATGTGGTTGATAACGGCATCCACATAAATACCCACACCCACGGCTTTACAGCGGCTAACCATACTTGCAAATTCCGCGCGGGTGCCAGAGCGGCCTTCAATCGCATAGCTGAGTGGTTGATAACGCGTCCACCACTGTGAGCCAGAAACTGATTTTTGCGGTGGTGAAACTTGCACCGCAGAAAAACCTTTTGGGCCTAAAACCGTTTCGCATTCGCTGGCGATATCATTCCATTTCCACTCAAACACATGAACCATTACCGTGCGCGGCACAGGCGGTGTTGTTTGCGCGCTAGCAAATAGGGGAATCAGCAACGACATTAATAGCGTGCTGGATAAAATTTTTCGCGACGACACACGCGTGCGAAGTCTATTAAAAAAACTCATGAAAATACCTCTCAGGTTATTGTGTTATAAAGTTATTGTTATAGAGATAAACGTGGCGCAGCCGAAAGCCCGACGCCGGTACTGGATCGTAAAAATCTATAGAAAAATATGAATCAAAATCAAAAAATACTGATAGCGAAAAACGCGATTGAAAAATAAACCGAAATTACAGCGAAGATAAAACAAGGGTTAAACAATTATTAATTATTATGTGCGAGCAGGATGCTAGCCCCCATAAAAATTCTTAACAATTGCCTGCATACGTATTCATGCTGTTGGGCGCTATACATACGTATGCAAGTAGGTGCTGCGAATAATAAATAATATTTTATTGTGACTTTAGACGAAAAAAGCCAATGAAAAAATCATTGGCTTTTGTGGGGAGGAAATAAGTTTTTTGATTTTATGGGGGTAGCTATTGGGCTTAGCTGTTAGGGTTGGTGTTTTTGCTATCCGCAAACGCCATCAAGAACAGCGCCAAAATAGTCATCACCAAAAAACCGGTGGTAACAGGGATTAAGGTGTTGTTGTACATCTGACCAATTGCCGTGCCAATCACCATAGAAATAATGGAAGACACCGAGCCGATAATTGCCGAGGCAATACCCGCAACATGCCCCATAGGTTCCATTGCCATAGCGTTTACATTGCCGAAGATTAAGCCAAAGGCGAAGAACAGAACGGATGCGTAAATCATAAACATCCACAGCTGAATGCCGCACAAACCATGTAAGATTAAAAACAAACCTGAACTTACAATAATTGCCCAGACTGCGCGCTTGCTAATGTAATGCATGCCCCATTTTTCCACGAGTTGTGAATTGAAGAGCGATGCCACACCAAACACCAGTGCCAGCACACCAAAGTACACCGTAAACATTTTTCCTGTGCCGAATTGCACCTGAAAAATTTGTTGCGATGAATTTAAATAACCGACAAAGCTGCCAAAAAATAAACCCATGCACAGCGTGTAACCCATAGTGGTGCGGTTGCAAATCACTTCTTTAAAACCATCCACAAAACCCGCCACACTGAAGGGGATTCTATTTTCTTTGGGCAAGGTTTCTTCTAATCGCAAAAAAATCCACAGGCCAATAATCACCGCATAAATAACGTAAAGCACAAACACATAACGCCAAGATGCAAACAATAAAATCGCCTGCCCTAAGCTTGGTGCTATCGCGGGCACCATAATAAAAATCATCATTACCAGCGACATTACTTTCGCCATTTCGCGGCCCGCGTATTTATCGCGCACAATCGAAATCGCAGATACATAGGGGCCAGAAACGCCCAAGCCTTGAATAAAACGGCCAATTAGCAAGGTCGTAATATCCTGCGCAAAAAAGCACAGCACACTGCCCGCTAAAAATAAGGCTATACCGCTGTATAAAACTTTTTTGCGGCCAGTGGCATCTGAGAGTGGCCCACACACCAATTGGCCAATCGCCATACCTAAAAACAGTGCGCTAATCACCAGCTGCACTTGGTTGGGGTAAGCCATGGTAATTTCGCTGCTGATAATACCCAGCGCGGGCAAGAGCGCGTCAATTGAAATAGCGACAATCGACATTAGAAGTGCAACGAGTAAGGTGAACTCTTGCGTAGAGATTTTGGGATTGCTTAAGGTCATTGTGTAAATCCGATTTTTAACGGGCGAGCTATAGGCACGGCTATTTAAAACGCGATTGGCCTATAAATGAAAACTACCAAAATAGTCGAATGGTGCTTGGTGGAATCGACGGCGACTTGAAAAATAAGCGATACTCGTTACAAGTTATCGCACCGAGGTAAGCATGCACCCCTACCCACAAGGATATCGCCGCGTAGCCGATGGCGATACTATCAAAGAAGGCGATATAGCACTTGGCAAAATCAGATCCGTATGTGGCCAAGAGAGCTATGGTTGGAAAAATATCGCCCCATTTCTGATTGGCCAAGAGTTTTTTGAAGGTGCGCTGGAGCTGGGGCACCCGAGCATTCTGCTGCGCAAAGAACCCCCTCCCAACCTCCCCCTTGAAAAGCGGGGAGGGGCTGACTCCCTGTTTAAGGACGAGATATGAAGTTGAAGTATTGGGTGCTGTTGTTGAGTGTTTTGGTGGCGCCTTGCATTGGCTTGTATGTCTACAGTCACTGGTATGGTTTTAATGTGCTTATGCTGCGCGGTGGAACCTACTGGGCGGATATGAAAGCCGACGATCCGCGATTGTCGCCCTCTATGCGCTTGGCCTTGGCATCGCCCGACCTGCAAGTCACGGCAGGTGAGTTGCAGTGGCAGCAGTTGGCTCCCGGCTTTGAAACGGCAGAATTGAGCGTGCTTGCGAATGGCAAAGAGGTTGAGCGCATATTACTTAACCGAGTTGACCCCAAGCAATACACGTTTTCTGTGCTCAGTGCGCCTAAGGGAAATCGTGAGCTTGCACACTGGGAGAATGCTTTGCCTTCTGCGGCATTGATTGTTAATGGCAGTTATTTTGATCGCTACGGCCAACCATCCACACCGTTTTTAAGCGAAGGCAAGTTCCTCGGTATTACACCTTACAATGCCCAAGGTGGCGCTTTTATTGCCGATGCCAGCGGCGCAACGGTTGTGGATTTATCAGCGCAGATAACTTGGGAAAAAGCATTTGAAGGTGCGCAAAATGCCATGGTTTCATTCCCGCTATTGGTGGGTGAATATGGTCAAAATCATGTGCCAACCGCAAGCCGCTGGCTGGCTAATCGCACGTTTGTCGCGCAAGATCATCAAGGTCGAATTTTGGTTGGCACCACGGTTGATGCTTTCTTTTCTATATATCGTTTAGCGGAGTTTTTAAAAATCTCGCCCTTGGATATTAAAATCGCCTTAAATCTTGATGGTGGCCCAGTTGCTTGCCAAAGTGTTCGTGTGGGCGAGTTCCGGCGGCACTTCATTGCACGCTGGGAACTGCAGGCTGACCCAGCGGGGGATGATGTAAAACTTTTGAGTTGGCCTTTTGGCGAGTATGGTTCGTGGGCTATGGCGGTAGTGTTGGTTGCATTGCCTAAAACTCACTAAGCGATAATTCAATTTAAGCGATTAATTACAAGAGTATTCTCTTATGCCAAAAGTCCTAAATGTCGCCAATAAACTGCTGTCGATACGCGGTGCTATTACGTTCAGAGATGAGCATGATCAGCAGGTGTTTGAGGCCAAGGGTGAGTTCGCATTTTTATCGCCAAGGTGGCGGCTCTACAAGGGTTCAACTGAGGTAGCGAGCATTCGCAAAAGAATCTGGGCGTGGTCGCGCACATGGGATATTGAATCGGCATTGGGCGGCTTTGTGATTAAGCGCAAGCTCTGGTCGTGGTCACCGCAATTTCACGTGTTTGGTGGTAGCTTTGACGGCGCAGCTATGAGCGGCAGCTTGTTTGACCTTAATGGGGAGATTGAGCTACGGGGCAAGTTGATCGCTAAAGTGCAGGGGAAAATTCTGACGCTGCGTGATCGTCATACTGTGGAGCTGTTAGATCAAAGTGATGAGGGCGTGCTGTTTACGGCTATTGCCATGGTGGTGATGCAATTGGATAGAAACGCCTCTACTGGTGGCGGCGATGGCGGTGATTGAAACGGTTTTTTCGGCCCATGAGACTGAAAAAATCTAAGTGAAATGTGTAGCGGTTAACTATACTGATCACTTCTTGAACTAGGTTCTCTTCATGGTTATCGGCGATTTTCTTGGCTATTCCTCCTATGGGCAGGGTTCTGTGTATGCACAGCGCCCAACCCCTGCGCGGCCAGCCGTTACCTTGGATGCCGAGCCAGACCCCAAAACCCCCAACCAATATGCGGTGCAAACCAAGCCGCAGGTTATACCCCCTCCCGAGCGACCCAGCGAGGCGAAATCCTCCGGTAAAAAACCCAATCAAAATGATGACCCAGTAAGCCGCGCGTTTTTAGCGGTGGAAAATTATCAACCAACCTATCACCGCATCGATATCAAGGTTTAAAAAATAACTTGTTTGTTCTGGCGCCGTTAAATTTTTTAGTGCGCTTTAGATGTCTTAGCAAATTTGAGCGCAATATCGAGCGTATCCATAAATTCGGTGACCTTGATAGGCTTGGTGAGATAGCGAAAAAACCCAGCTTCCAAACCTTTGGCGATGTCGGTTGGAATGGCGTTGGCGCTCAGTGCGATAATCGGAATATGTGCGGTGGTTGCATCGCGAGCTAAAAGTTTCAGGGCGTCAATGCCGCTAATGCCGGGTAAATTGATGTCCATTAAAATCACATCGGGCAATTCGGTGCGCGCCACGTCTACACCGCTCGCGCCATCGCGTGCGCTTAATAAGCGGATATTGGGGCGGCGCTCGATTAAGTCTTCCACCAACATTAAATTGGCAGAGTTATCCTCTACATACAGCAAGGTGTAGCTGTTGTTATCAAATGGTGCTGTATGAGGAGTGATTTCCACAATGTCAGTAAGATTAGGGATTCGCATTTCGGTAAGGTTCATTTCAACCCAAAAAATACTCCCTTTGCCTGGGGTACTTTCTAAACCAATTTCACCGCCCATTAATTCAACCAAACGCTTAGTCATCACCAAACCTATGCCCGTACCTTCCTGATCTTGGTTTTCTTGACCAAGGCGATTAAAGGGCTGAAACAATTGTGCAATTTTTTCGGGTGACAAACCTGCGCCAGTATCCTCAACAGATATACGAATTCGATCTGCGGCGAGAGCCGTGCAAGTGACAATGACACTTCCGTTGAGCTTGTTGTATTTAATGGCATTAGAGAGCAGATTAATAAGTATCTGTTTAACACGCGTGCGGTCGGCTTGCACAAAATAGGGAATATTAAAATTGGGGAAGGTGACGCTTACCTCACGTTTTTTAGCTTGCGGTTCAATCATGGCTTCACATTCGCGCATCACCTCTACGAGCGATATAGATTCGAGCGAGAGCGATAATTTTCCGGATTCAATTAAGGCTAGATCCAAAATCTCGTTAATTAATTCCAGCAGATACCATCCACCCTGTAAAATTTGATTGATGCTGCGTTTTTGTGTGGGTGTGGGTTCTGGTGTGGCCGATTCCATGAGTTGTGCAAAACCAAGGATAGCGCCGAGCGGTGTGCGCAATTCATGGCTCATGCTGGATAAAAAATCTGATTTTGCCAAGTTTGCTTTTTCTGCAACTGACTTAGCGGTTTCTAATTCAATATTATTTTCCTCTAAAATTTGATCAAGACGTTTTCGTTCAGTAACATCGCGTGCTGCAGCAAATACACCTTGTAGGTTGCGGTCGCGGTCATAAAATGTCGTCGCATTGTAAGAAACGTCAGTTTTTTTGCCATCGCGCGCGCAGGCCGTGAGCTCGTAATTAGTTACTTTATTTTCACTGAGCACACGTTTAATACCTGCTTGCGCACGTTCTGGGTCAGTAAAATAATTTTTAAAGGGTGCGCCAATTAATTCATCGCGTGTGCAGCCTGTTAATGCCTCCATCTGTTTATTCACGTCGGTAATGATACCGGCGGGATCAGTGGTCATAAGCGCATCAATATTAGATTCAATCAGTGAGCGATTATAAAAATGTTGGTCGCGCAAACGCTGATCAAGTTTTTTTTGCTCAGCTTCAACTTGTTTGCGTGCAGTATTGTCGGTACCAATTAAGAGATAGCCGATAATTGCATCTTGCGTATCACGCAGCGCCGTGACCGATAAGACCGCAGGAATTCGGCTGCCATCCTTGCGGATATAGGTAAGCTCGTAAATATCTTCAATGCCGCGCGATGCTTTAAAGACTAAAGCTGCAAAACCGGGCGTAATAGAGGTTTCCAGTTCAATACTTAAATTTTGCGCGCGGGCAATCACTTCGTGCGGGTCAGATATATCAGCGGGGGTGATTTTATTTGTTACTTCAGCTGCCTCATAACCCAGCATGCGTTCGGCGCCTACGTTAAACACCTGGATAATTCCTTTTTCATCGGTGGCGATAATTGCAAAATTTGCACTGGTAAGAATAGCGTTTTGCAGTGCACCGGTTTTTAACAAAGCTTCTTGTTGGTGTAATTCGGTAATACCTTCCATCTTGCCGATAGGTTCGGCAAGGAGATAGTCTTTGGTTGTTTTGGGCATGGCCAAATTCCGTGAGTGCATTGATTAAATGCACGGTGAGCGAATCCAAACAGGAGCAGCGATGAGAAAATTCCGAGCGGTGTACTAATCCAACCAGTGTATAGTAAAACGCGGGCCAGCCGCGTTATTAATAATATATCATCCTATACTGCTTCAATTTGCGATGGCGCTACAAACGCTCAATTTGCCCACGTTCGACTCTCACACGGTCGCCTACCCGTAAATCGTTAATTTCTTCGTAATCAAATTCTTGTCGGCTACCATTTTCAAATTGCACAGTAATGCGATAAATATCGCGGCCCTGTGCGTTTCGTTTTTCTACTTTGTTACCTGCAACTGCACCGCCAATAACTCCCACACCCGTTGCGACATCACGCCCACGCCCTCCACCAACTTGATGCCCCAGTACGCCACCAATGACTGCACCGAGCACGGCACCTCCACCGGAAGATTTGGAGTCTAGGGTAATAATTTGAATGTCACTTACGCGCCCATAATGCTCCGCATTGCGGGGTGCAGAATAAACACTACGAGTTTGATGTCGGGGAGGTTCATAAGAATTACATGCAACCAAGGATGCAATACAGGACAAAACAATAGCCAATGCAGAAATTTTCATGATGCTGTGCTCACTTGTTACAAAGAGAGCATTAGGTTATCGGTATTGCAATGCTCAGGTCTGTGCGGTGGCTAGCTTAAATTTAACGTTTCGATTTCGCTCTGTTGCGAGCAAACTGCCACAGCGAAAGGCCGTATTTAAATGAATTAAAAATTTTCACCCCTATTACTGTAGAGGCGACTTTTTTAAGAACATGAAGTGTAGTTTGCTGGGTTAAAAATCGTACCAGCATACTGCGAGGGAAATGATTTTTAGCTTCGTTAGGGCTAAATTTGTGTATCAGCAGGCGACGATTTATTTGCAATCTAAGCTGCAAATCCAAGCGCTGCTCAGCCAGCGTTTTTTTGGGTTGATCTAAGTCTGCTGGCTGAATAGTTGTGGTCATAATGCTCTCTTAATAAGGTCTATATCGGCCGAAATTTCTGCGCGTGTTCCCGCAAAACTATTACTGCCCTGTTCAATTAAGTTGTGCAATTTGAAGCCTACAAACAGCAGTGCTACAAAGTAACTAAATATTAGTCCCATAAACACGGGGATGCGATATTGGGTATCCCATGTGAGCGTTAATGTAAATGCGCCAATAAAAAATAACAAACACAAAAAGCATGCAAAGCCCGCTAAGGTGTAAACCACAATTTTAGCTAAACGCTGCTTTTCCTCTTCCCACTCTACCTGCGCTAATTGTGCATGAAGTGTCGCCTGTGCCAAAAGCGCACTGCTAGCTGAACGCACTACAGATAATACCTGTAGTGGATTCACGGAACCTGCTTCCTTGCTGGTTCCTATGCCTTTTAACAAATCCATAATGAGTTTCCACATGGTTTAGTTAGCTACGGCGAGATGCTAAAAACCCAACCAACACACCAATGGCTGCACCCGCGGCAATCGCAACCCAAGGTTGTTCGTGCACATAGTTATTGGTGACTTCCGCGCTTTTACGAGCTTTGGTACCAATCGTTTCACTAACGTCATCGAATGAGTGCTTAATGGAATCAATGCGTTCATTCAGTTTACTTTTTGCTTGTGCCAAATCTTCGCCTGTCATAGAAGTTGTCTCCGTAATTAAGTGCTCAATGTCCGCCAAGAAATTTTTAAATTCCAATGAAATAGCGGAGGGCTTACTGTGTTCAGATGTACTCAAGTTATTCGCCTGATCATCAATGTTTAAGGCACTGTTGGTTCGCATAAAAAATTCCTGTTGCAGAGTGATATTACATAGGTCTAGTCGGTTTTAG
>CAUOQW010000026.1:0-11390 GCA_963506825.1 uncultured Cellvibrio sp. | reverse complement strand
TTTTTGCAGGCCTTTGAGCGAAGCTTCCACACTTTGCATGGGTGTCATACCTGCTGGGTAAACTTCTTGTTCCACAGTCAACCACAAGGTGCCACCAACAGTGCGGTTAGCGGCAATTAATGCTTTCCAATCAGTAGTGTCTTTACCAATAATTGGGTCTTCTTTGTTGCCTTCCTCCGGCGCTGATGCTTTGTAGTGAGTGACTATGGTGCGGCCTGGATATGCTTTCACAAAATCCACTGGATTTTTTCCTGCCACTTCAGTCCAGCCTACATCTTGCTGCAAGACTACGCTTTGAGATGTGCCTGCACCTATAACATCCCATGGGGTTTTTCCGGCTTCACCGAGCATTTCTGGTTTGTGGTTGTGGTAACCCGTGTGCATACCGTGCGGCGCTAGTTTTTTCTCGATTGCTTCCAGGTCAGCGGCAACTGCTTTTGCTCCTTCGGGTGTGAATGCGCGTTTATCCATCGGGATAATTAAATATTTGCAGCCAATCGCTTTGTAAAACGCGACTGTCTTATCAAAGTTTTCTGCTGAAAGTTTGTCAAATTGAACATGAGCTGCGGCAATTTCTAAACCGGTTTTCTTCAAAAATTCTTTTAAACCTTTTGGGTCATCGCCGTATTTCCCAAAGTTACCTGCAAATTCAACGCCTTGAAAACCGTAGGCTTTAAGTTGTTTTAAGGTGCCTTCAAAATCTGCACTTACAGCATCTTTTACTGACCAGAGTTGCACACTTAATTTTGGTTGTGTGGGTGCAGCTGCTTGGCTGTAGCTCGCTAAAATTGCGCTGCTGGAGAGTAATGCAATGGCTAATTTTTTATTCAGTTTCATAATCAATTCCTAATCGAGTTATTAAAGACTGTTGATATTAAAAATAATTGTCTGGAGTTTAAAGTTTGCCGAGCTTTAATTGTTTGGCCGCAAAATCACACGCTCTTGCGGTTAATGCCATATAGGTGAGTGATGGATTTTGCCATGCACAGGATGCCATGCAGGCGCCATCGGTCACAAATAAGTTGGGAACATCGTGTGCTTGATTGTTTCCATTGAGCACCGATGTTTTTGGGTCTTTACCCATACGCGCTGTACCCATCTCATGAATCGATAAACCAATCGGCCATTGCGTAGCAGATGCATTGTGTTTAACCACATCCTTAACGCCAATCGCCTCTAAAATTTCAGCGGCAGTATTAGCAATATCTTCGCGCATTTTGATATCGTTTTCTGAGTAGCTGCAATCAATATGCAATTGCGGCATGCCCCATTTATCTTTCAAGGTGGGGTGCAAGCTCACTGAGTTTTCGTAACGTGGCAACATCTCGCCAGAGCCGCTTAAACTAAATGTCCAACCGCCGGCAGATTGAATCGATTTTTTAAAGTCTGCACCAAAGCCGGGTTTATTGGCAAAGCTCGTCCAAGGTTCGCGCGCTGCTGCACCACCTAAAGAATAGCCGCGTAAAAAATTGGGGTGTTTGTCGGTCACATTTCGGAAGCGCGGCATATAGGGTGCGGTGGGGCGGCGGCCAGAATAATATTCTTTTTCGAAGCCCTCCACGCGTCCCGAAGCGCCTACGGAATAGAGGTGATCCATTAAATAATGGCCGAGTGCGCCAGATGAATTGGCGATACCATTCGGAAAGGTTTCACTGATGGAATTCAACATAATTTGCGTTGTGCCCAAGGTGGATGCGCACAGAAAAATCACTTTCGCAAAATACTCGCGTGTTTCCATTGTCTCGCTATCAATCACGCGAACACCGGTAGCGCGCTTGGTTTTTTTATCGTAAATCACGCTATGCACAATCGAGTTGGTGGCAATACTCAAATTATTGGTTTTGAGTGCTGCGGGTAGCGTTGAACTTTGGGTAGAAAAATAAGCGCCAAAGGAGCAGCCTTTTTGGCATTCATTGCTCGCTTGGCATTTGATGCGGCCCTGCGCAAGGTGCTCAGGCGTTTGTACCGACAAATGCGCACAGCGGCCCATAATTAACTTGCGATCAGAATACTTTTCTTCAATCTTTTTCTTCATGGCGAGTTCAACCGTATTAAACTCGAAGGGCGGCAAAAATTCGCTATCTGGCAACACTGGAATATTTTCTTTGGA
Organism: uncultured Cellvibrio sp.; assembly: GCA_963506825.1. Taxonomy (GTDB): domain Bacteria; phylum Pseudomonadota; class Gammaproteobacteria; order Pseudomonadales; family Cellvibrionaceae; genus Cellvibrio. The sequence continues at coordinate 9,280 of CAUOQW010000026.1, read as the reverse complement.
GCCGCTGATGCCTGCGTGACGCTCTACATAGGAATACCATTGCTCTAAATCTTTGTAGCGAATTGGCCAATCTACCCCGTGGCCATCCACCGCGTTAGCATTAAAATCTAAATCGCTCCAGCGATAGGATTGGCGATGCCACAACAAAGATTTTCCGCCTAATTGATTGCCGCGAATCCAACTAAAAGGGCGATCTTTGGGTGTGCTATAGGGGAGATCGCGATCATTGCCAAAAAAATGCTTCGTTGCATCGTTAAAGGCATAGTTTTGACGTTGAATATAATATTGATCTTCAACTAAATTTAAATTCACTTTGCCACGGTTAGGCATTTTCCAAGGCTCTACGCCTTCACCTATATAATCTTTGCGGTGTTCTACAGGACGGCCGCGTTCAACCATTAAGGTTTTCAAACCTTTTTCGCACAATTCTTTGGCTGCCCAGCCACCGGTAATGCCAGAACCCACCACAATTGCATCAAATTTTTTGGTTGTATCTTTAATGTAAACAGAATCCATCACTCGTGCTCCGCAAATTAATTCAATGCCCAAGCTTTGCCAACATTGGCAAAGGGGAAGTTACCTTGGTAGCCACCGGGTACTGCTAAATAGGCGAGCTCTTTGGATGCGCCAACTTCAGAGGTGTAATAGCCAAACAGCGTGAGTGATTTAAAGAAGGTGAAGAATTGTTTGTCTTCAGGTGAGAAGCCCATATCCGGTTTTTCGATAGCGGTGAGCAATTGAATATGTTGTTTGGGTGTGCAAGCTAAAAAGGTTTTGTGAAATTTATCTTCAGCAACAGAGTTTATTTTTTGCAAACCATCCAGAAATTTTTTCTGGTCAGCTTTGCCCAAGCATTCTGCAAGGTAGTGGTCCAGAAAACCATGCACATTGACCGCAAGTGCGCCGGGGGTTTCGGTAGAGGGAATAATTAAATCCGCAATTTCGCCGGTCATCTGCAACTGTTCTGGCGTAAAAAATTTGGTGACATGAGGCATGGTGCCTTTCACTGTTGCGGCCAGCACATCCAGCGATTGCGCTGAAAGCGAAAGGCCACAGAGTAAAGCCATTTGTTTAAGCGCGGTGCGACGTGGGTTTTCAATTTCAATCCCCGTTGGTTCCGCGAGTTTATTGTTATGCGGCATAGGTACATCTCCGAATGTATGACTAAAGCAGGTCGTAAAAGTTGATTTATAGGTCTTTTGGCTGTTAAGCAGTGCCAAGCAGCATTGGTTATTATAAATCTGTGAAAAAACGATTGAGCCTTAGCGAAATTATGGTTGCCTTTGTTGTGTAAACGGTTACATTTTCGCCTTAACTATAACTATGTCGAGCAGCAGCGTCTAGCTGCATCGAGCACTTAATGGGTCGCAATCTTAGGTTTAACAGTCAGGAAGTATTGGGTTGCTTTGCTTGCTGCTTGTATGTACACAGCCACAGACAACCTCTCATCAAATATCTCAGGCTCCTAAATCTAGTCAGGAATCGACAACTAGCAAGGGCTCAAGTGACATTAATGCTACCGCAGAAGCTCGCACTTTATACGCATATTTACAAAACATTAAACAGTCTTTTAGTTAACCGTTAATTTTTCGCATGAATAAAAAGTGTGCTGTTTGTGATTACGAATGTTGGGGTTCGTACCTCACCGCCAACCTACGTGAGTGCCAAACAAAAAGCCGAATCATTGCTGATTCGGCTTTTTGTTTTTTTACATCGCGTTTAAAAAATTAAACGTTATAAGTCGATGACGAGGTATGACCGCCGCGACCAGTCCAGTTGGTGTGGAAGAACTCACCGCGTGGTTTATCGGTGCGCTCGTAGGTGTGCGCACCGAAGTAATCGCGTTGTGCTTGCAGCAAGTTTGCTGGCAAGCGTGCAGTGCGATAGCCGTCGAAGTAAGTTAATGCAGACGTAATTGTTGGGGCAGGGATACCGTTCACAATTGCCGCTGCTGCAACACGACGCCAGCCAGCTTGTGCTGCTTCAACGGTTTTACGGAAGTAATCGTCGAGCAACAAGTTGTTTAGCTCTGGGTTCTTATCGAAAGCATCTTTAATGTTGCTTAAGAAAGACGAGCGAATAATACAGCCGCCGCGCCACATCATGGCAATGCCACCGTAGTTCAAATGCCAGCCATATTCTTTACCGGCTTCGCGCATTAACAAATAACCTTGGGTGTAAGAAATAATTTTTGACGCAAACAGGGCGTTGCGCAAATCGTCGATAAAGGCTTTTTTGTCGCCGGTGAAATTAACCGCTGGGCCGCTGATCAATTTTGACGCTTGTTCGCGTTCGTCTTTTTGTGAAGACAAGCAGCGCGCAAATACGGCTTCAGAAATCAGTGTGAGTGGTACGCCTAAATCGAGGGCGATAACGCCGGTCCACTTACCTGTACCTTTTTGGCCGGCGGTATCGAGAATCTTTTCAACCAATGCTTCGCCATTTTCTTTGTAGCCAAGAATGTCGCGGGTAATTTCAACCAAGTAGCTTTCGAGTTCGCCTTTATTCCACTCGGCAAAAACTTCATGCATTTCATCGGTGCTCATACCGAGCACTTCTTTCATGATTTGGTAGGCTTCACAAATCAATTGCATATCGCCGTATTCAATACCGTTGTGAACCATTTTCACAAAGTGGCCAGCGCCTTTATCGCCAACCCAATCACAGCATGGGCTGTTGTCGGCAACTTTGGCAGAGATGTTTTGGAAAATTTCTTTTACGTGTGGCCATGCCGCGTTTGAACCGCCAGGCATAATGGATGGGCCAGTCAATGCGCCTTCTTCGCCGCCAGAAACGCCGGTGCCGATAAACAACAAACCTTTGCTTTCAAGGTATTCGGTGCGACGGTCGGTGTCTGGGAAGTGGGTGTTGCCGCCATCGATAATAATATCGCCAGCTTCCAAATGAGGGATCAATTGCTCGATAAAATCGTCTACCGCTTTGCCCGCTTTAACCATCAACATAATTTTGCGTGGTTTGGCGAGAGAGGCTACCAATTCTTCAATTGAGCGTGCCCCGCGAATAGTTTTGCCCGCCGCGCGGCCTGCAATAAAGCTATCAACTTTCTCTACTGAGCGATTGTAAGCGGTAACTGTGTAGCCTTTGCTGGCCATATTTAGGATTAGGTTTTCGCCCATTACGGCGAGGCCAACCAAGCCTATATCAGAAAGTGGTTTCATAAAATTCGTAGCCTATCGTCTGTGGTTGATACATCAGGGGTAGAAACTTGGGTGCGACCGAAGCTTAAGCCTTGTGCGCCAAGATTGGCTCTATTCACGAGGTATTAAACACCCTTTGTATTGCGGCTTCGCTACCTTGGTTCTTACAAGCGGTGCGAGGCTCTTTTGGGGGCGCTATTATTCCCGTTTAGCGGGTAAATTCATAGTGAAAAGAGGCTAAGTTTGGGCTATCTAGGCAATTGTTTTTGCCAATTTGATATTGTTTTTGTGACATTTAGTTCTTGGGCAGGCCTTGGGATTGATTTTGAATCTTCCGCTTACGGCGATAATTCATCTTCTTATTTTTCGGCTACGCCGATAATTCACCTTCGCTTGCTGCGCTAGCGCCCAGTCGATATGCTCCTGAACCAACGGCGATACGCTTACTCTTTTAGCTTGCAAAGCTTCAATAATCCTTAGGTCGCTAGGTGCATTGCCTAAGCCCACCGCCAGATTCCGCAGCCAGCCTTCATAGCCAATCCTGCGAATCGCGGAGCCTTCGGTATTCGCCAAATACTCTTTTTCGGTCCAATTAAACAGCGTCACTAAATCGCTATTGGCCAAGCCGTGGCGCGGTAAAAAGTCGGTTTCTTGGGTGAATTGTGCGTATTTATTCCACGGGCAAATGGCTTGGCAGTCGTCGCAGCCGAATACACGGTTGCCAATTGGCTCGCGGAATTCCAGCGGAATAGCGCCTTTGTTTTCGATGGTGAGATAGGAAATACAGCGGCGGGCATCCAGCTCATAAGGCGCAGTAAAAGCGTCGGTGGGGCAGACTTTTAAGCAGGCGGTGCATTCGCCGCATTGATTGGGCTGATCGGCTTGGTCGATAGGCAAAGGCAAAAAGGTAAAGATCTCGCCCAGAAAAAACCAGCTTCCAGCCTCGCTGTTAATAATCAGTGTGTGCTTGCCAGTCCAACCCAAGCCGGCTTTTTCGGCCAATGGGCGTTCCATAACGGGGGCGCTATCCACAAAGGCGCGGTTCAGCCATTCGTTTTGCTTGGGATAATCGGTGGGTAGGGCATCATCGATTTGTTTGGCGAGTGTGCTCAAGCGCTTGCGAATCAGTTTGTGGTAATCGCGCCCGAGGGTATAGCGCGACACATAAGCTTTAGTTGGGTCTTTTAAGGTTCTGATTTGCTCGGTATCACCCGGTAAATAATCCATGCGCACGGAAATAACGCGCACAGTGCCGGGTACTAAATCGGCGGGGCGCGAGCGTTTATTGTCGTGCGCCGTAAGCCATTCCATACTGCCGTGATAGCCCTTGGCGAGCCATTCTTTCAAGCGAATTTCCGCATCGCTCAAGTTGATATCGGTAATACCGACTTGCTGAAAACCCAGCTCTCGCCCCCAGATTTTTATATCGGCGGCGAGTTGGTTGAGGTCAAGTGATGAGGTCATGGGCGCGGCTTGCTAAAAGTGTGGGCATAGTTTGCCAGAAGTGAACCCGCTTTGCCGCTCGGCGTTTATCGCACCCAACGTGAAGTTCAACGCGTGGGGTTGGCGGTTTGGCGAGCGCTCGGATAATCTGCAAGTCCTGCTTCTGTGAGAAAGCGTACTGCGAGAAAGCGATTGTGACCCGAAACATTACCCGCACGGATACATATCAAACTTTGCAATTATTGCTGGGGATTGGCTTGGGCATGGTGATTTATGTCTTGTTGTCGGATTTGGCTGGCCGTGTAACTATTCACCATTTTCATTCGGAATTTGTACAGCAGCTTTGGTTTTTATTTGTGAAAGTGTGGCTACCAGCGGCAATGGTTTCACCGCTGGTGGTGATGTGTGGTTTGCGTTTTCCTTTTGTTCCTCAGTATTGGCGCCGTGCACTTGGCTGTCATGTTGTGATTTTTTTTGTGATTGCACTGATACACGCACTGCTGTTGAGTTATCACTACCATTATTTTGCTGATATGAATACTGAAATGCGCAGCTACAAGGCGTGGCAGCATATGGGGCATTTTATGTTTGGCGATGCGTTAATTTTATTTGATTTTATTATTTACACCTTGCTGATTGCCAGCATCAACCTGCGCCACTTTTATTTTATTGCGCAAGCAAAGGATGTTGAAGCCAACGACTTGAGCAATCAACTAACGCGCAGTCGTTTACACGCTTTGCGTATGCAAATTAACCCACACTTTTTATTTAATACCTTAAATGCTATTTCAGTATTGGTTATGAAGCAGAGCAATACACAGGCGGTGGAGATGATTGGTCGGCTCAGCTATTTATTTCGCCAATCTTTGGACGAAAATCAGTTGTTAACCAGTTTAGAAAAAGAGCTCAATACTGCAACACAGTATTTGGAAATCGAGAAGGTTCGCTTTGGTGATCGCCTTGTGTATGAACTTATCTGTGCGCAATCTTTACTCAAGCTACAAGTGCCATCCATGTTATTACAACCCTTGCTTGAAAATGCCATCAGGCATGGTTTAAGTAAAAGTGAAACACGGGGTGAGCTTCATATTACTTGTACCGACGTGGAAAATTACTTGCTTATTGTGATTGTGGATAATGGCGTTGGGTTTGATACCCGCGTGTCAGTGGAAGGTATTGGTATTGATAATGTTCGCCAGCGATTGATTAGCCACTATGGTGAGAACCATAAGTTTCACATTCAAAGCCAAATCAATAAGGGAACGCAAGTCACCATTAATATTCCGTTCATGTTTGAGACGCTTGCACTATGAGTATTTCAGTATTGATTGTGGATGATGAGCCCCTCGCTCGCGAAGGAGTCGCTTTGCACTTGCAGCGAGAAAAAGATTTTTCGATTGCGGCTATGTGCGGCAGTGGCCGCGAGGCTATTAAAATTATTCATCAGCAAAAACCTAATTTGGTTTTTTTGGATGTCAGTATGCCAGGCTTGTCGGGTTTTGATGTTATTGAAGCTGTGGGTATTGAAAATATGCCGCCCGTTATTTTTTTAACAGCCTATGAAAATTTTGCGCTTAAAGCATTTGATGTTTGCGCGGTGGATTATTTATTAAAGCCCATAGACCCTGCGCGTTTTGCTGTTAGTTTGGATAAAGTTCGTCAGCATTCTCGCCGTGCAATAATTGTACAAAGTGCCAAACAACTGAATTCGCTTCTACTCGATGAAGCTGCGCCTTCCCCCTGTGTTGAACGACTAATTGTAAAGTCGCATGGGCACACCTATTTTATTGCCATAGCAGATATTTTATGGGTTGAAGCTAATGGCGATTATGTTGATGTTTATACAGCGGCTAAAACGCATTTAGTACGTGAGACTATGCAGAATATTGAGCAACAGTTAATCCCTTGGGGTTTTCATCGTGTTCACCGCTCGGCCATTGTGCGTTTAACCATGATTGTTGAACTTATTACTAAGGGTGCTGGTGATTATTATCTTGTGCTTAGCAATGGCAAACAATTAAAGCTCAGTAGAAATTATCGCGATACGCTTCTGCAAAAACTGCAACTCTCCGGCGTATAGCTTTATCGCACGCATCTGCATTCTGGCCTCCGTTGCTGGTCTTTTACCGCATAGTATCTTTAAGTCGCTGTTCTTTAAGGTAAATTGCAACTGCGTTCTGCATTTACCTTAAAGGAATTTTTATGAAAAATTTTGTTGCAATTCTGTTGCTGCTTGTTGTGTTCTCTAGCCGTGTATGCGCTGAAGAAAAACCGCTTAGTGTGGGTATTCTACTTTATCCCGATGTGCAAATTATTGACTACACGGGCCCCTATGAAATATTTGGCTGGGCTGGCTATAAGGTGGCAACCGTTAGCGAGGATGGCAAGCCGCTGTCCACTAATATGAAAATGAAAGTGCTGCCCGATTACAGCTTTAAAAATGCTCCGCAGTTTGATCTTCTCTTGATTCCCGGTGGCGATCACCGCCAAGCCATGCACAATAGAAAAACACTGGCGTGGATTAAATCCCAATCGTCCGCGGCACAGACTATTTTGTCTGTTTGTACGGGTGCATTTATTTTGGCAGAAACAGGTTTGTTGGATAATCTTTCTGCAACAAGTTTTTATCCTTCGCTGCGACACTTTAAAAAAGACTATCCAAAAATTAACACCATTACTAATCAACGATTTGTGGATAACGGGAAGATAATTACGGCAGCGGGTTTGTCTTCTGGAATAGATGCCGCGCTTCATGTGGTGGCCAAGCATCAGGGCATAGAAAAAGCAAAATCGATTGCGATGACGGTTGAGTATGATTGGAAACCAGAAAAAGGTTTTGTACGCGGCAATATGGCAGATGCGCAATTGCAAACTATCGGCGGTGTACTACCAAAAGAGTTCCAGTTCGATGAAATTCATTCTTACGGCAGTGAATCAGAGTGGAATATGGCTTTTAAAGTAACGGCGAAGCAAGCGCTTACCTTAAATGGCTTGAGTCAATTGATTACTGATTCTATAGCGCTGACAAAAGAGTGGTTGCCGCAACTAGGTCAGAAAAATAGCTGGTATAAAAAATCAGTTACTGGTGAGGCGTGGTCATTGAGCATTACTTATAGTGAGCACCAAGAGTCGTTGCAGTTGGCGTTGCATTTACAGCGTGAGTGATACGGGCGCTAAATTGAGGTGGTGTGAACGTTTATTATGCCGCGCGGTCAATTCCACGTTGCCCTGTGATTACTGGGTAACGTGGAGTCGTTAAGGATGTGTGCACAATAAACGGTTAGTTAGGTTGAGCCGCTACTGTGCCAGAAATTAGCAGTGTATAGTCAGCAGACTTTATTTGGAGATTGGTCGTATGAAAAAATTAATCGCATTTGCAATATTGTCTTTGTTCAGCAGTTTATTGGTTGCATCTCCCTTGCCAGACAAGCCTCATGTTTACGTAGAGGGTTCTGCGGAGATTGATGTTGCGCCAGATGTCATGACATTTACATTATTGCTTGAAACAACCGACCTAGATTTGGCTAAGGCCAAGGCTGATGTGGATGCGCGTTCAACACTACTGATTGATACCTGTAAGAAGTTGGGATTAAAACCCGATGCAATAGCAACCACAGCGTTGTCCATCTCCCCGCAATATGATTATAAAGATCAGGTTCGTGTGTTCAGCGGAAACCATGTGTCGCGCCAAGTTGATATTACGTTGAAAGATTTAAGTAAATATCCGCAGATAATGAAAGCGTTTGTTGATGCAAAAATTTCACAAACGGTGGATACAAAACTCTCCGTATCAGATTCCAAAGGATTAACCGATAAAACCTTAATGGCTGCAATGGTAGATGCACGTTCAAGAGCTGAACGTTTAGCTAAAACTGAAGGAAAGGTGTTAGGTGAGCCGTTTTCTATATCTGAATTTAATACGCGTGAAAATGAGCGCTACACCCTGCAGGTTAGCCGTGCAATAGTGGGTAAATCTGCAGCTGAATCTCGTATGCAAGCCGATAAAATGATGGAACCATTTGAGCCGGGTGTTATGAAAGCCAAAGCACAGGTGTATGTTGTGTATTTATTAAAGTAGTAATGTAGTTTTTATTCAAGTGTTAAGAATAGAAGCTGAATTAAGTTGGTTCAGCTTCTAATTAAATTTACAGTCACAGTCTCTGCTTCAATTCCCTTTAAGCCGCGCGACACACCTGATTGCGGCCTGCGGATTTTGCGCGATAGAGTTGTTCATCCGCATTTTGCATCACTTGATCGAGATTGTGATCGCGCTCCAGTTGCGCTACACCAATGCTGATGGTGACTGCTAATTGAGGATGTATTTTGCTCCAGTCGTGGGCGGCAATATGGGCGCGCAATTTATCGCAAAGTTGGTGTGCCTGCTCGAGCGGTGTATCCACAAATGCGATCACAAAGTCTTCGCCGCCATAGCGCGCTACCAAATCGGTTGTGCGTGTTTGTGCGCGCAAAATTTCACCCACGGTGCGCAGCACTTTATCGCCTATGGCGTGGGAAAATTTATCGTTAATGTGTTTGAAGTGATCTATATCGCCCATCATAATAGTGAGTGGGCGCGCGCTGCGTTTGGCGTGAATAAATAATTTGCCGGCTTGCTCATCAAAGTGGCGGCGATTGTGCAAATGGGTGAGCGCATCGCGCAAACTCAGTTCACGCAAAAT
>CAUOQW010000025.1:0-11452 GCA_963506825.1 uncultured Cellvibrio sp. | reverse complement strand
TAATCGCATCCAGAATACGAATCGGTTTTTGCAGGGCCACCAAGCGGTTGGATAAACTGCGCAAACGCTCCAGATAGGCTTGATTCGACATAAGTGGGGTTCATCTAAAAGCGATAAGGCAACAGCCCAAAGGTGGCTGTCATCGACGCGCCCATTCTAACTGTTGGCAGCCTAAAAGTGATTATCTGGGCGCTTATTTAGTAACAAAAAAGCGAGAAAATAGTGGAATTCTGAGCGGCTGGGTATAAAACCGTAAAATTGCTTGTTATGGTTCTTGAGACAGCGTAAATTTTCGCCACTTAAGAAAATGGTGTGCGCCTTTATGGTGCTTTGGGTGTGAGTAAGAGGTTGTTGATGGCGTTTGTTGCGCTGGAAAAATTGCATCAGTTATACGATGGTTATCGCCAAGTATTTCGTATTGGCAGGCAGGAGTGGATTCTTTTGCAAGAGCAGGGCAGAACCTATTGCATCGCCAATCAGTGCCCGCATTTACAAGCGCCTTTGGCGCAGGCCAGTATTACCAATAATATAGTGCGTTGTCCTGCGCACGGGATTGAGTTTGATTTGCGCTCCGGTATGCCTGTAAACCCGCTCAGTTGCCGTCATGCGCTTAGCTATTTACCGCTGATTTATGAAGGCAATCAAATCGGCGTAGAGTTGAATAATTAATAACTCTGCCATGATTTTTTAACAGCAATTTAAAAACAATAATCATAGGTTTTAGAATAATAAGGCTCTCTATGTCTATTTTGTCGGTTGTTATTTGTATTGCACTTTTAGTGCTCTTAACCGCGCGTTGGAATATTAATCCCTTTATCGCCTTTTTAATTACCGCGATTAGTGGTGGCATAATGCTGGGTATTCCGCTCGATAAAATTCCTGATTCGATTGAAAAAGGTATGGGCGCAATTTTAGGTTCGCTAACGGCGATTATTTGCTTGGGCGCGATGTTCGGTAAGTTAATTGCGGACTCAGGCGCAGCGCAAAAAATTACCACTGTCTTGATTAAGTTTTGTGGCGAAAAATATATTACCTGGGCGTTAATGCTAACTGGTTTATTTGTAGGAATCCCGCTGTTCTATAACGTTGGTTTCGTGCTCTTGGTGCCTTTGGTATTTGCGGTGGCTTATCAAACTAAATTGCCAGCAGTTTATTTAGGTATTCCTTTATTAGCGGCGCTGTCTGTTACTCACGGTTTTTTACCGCCACATCCATCGCCCACTGCCTTAGTGCCACAATTCAAAGCGGATATGGGTTTAACCTTGATTTATGGTTTCATTATTGGTGTGCCAACCATGATGATCGCTGGGCCGATTTTTTCGCGCTTTTTAAAAAATATTCGCAGCGAGCCCCTCGCGACTTTTACGCCAGAATTTATTGCGGATCACGCCTTGCCCTCAACCGCCAAAAGCTTTTCGATTGCACTTTTACCCGTATTCATGTTGACCATCGCCAGTATTTTAACGCCTGTGCTTGCAGGTCAAGCGCAGCTAAAACCCTATGTCTCGTTTATCGGCAACCCCATGATGGTGATGCTAATTTCGCTGCTAATCGCCAGTTACAGCTTGGGCTTGGCGCGTGGTCACAAATTAACCTCCATAATGCAAACCTACACTCAGGCCTTAAAAGACATTTCTGTTATTCTGCTGATCATTGCCGGTGCTGGCGCGCTTAAACAGATTTTTGTGGATAGTGGTGTGAGTACCGAAATTGCAACTGGTTTAAAAAATATCCCCGCAAACCCCTTGTTTCTTGGTTGGTTAATCGCGTTTATCATTCGCATCTGTTTGGGTTCGGCCACGGTTGCCGGCTTAACGGCGGCGGGAATTGTTGCACCGCTGGTACTTGCATCGCCGGAAATCAACCCCAACCTTATGGTGCTGGCGATTGGTGCGGGAAGCCTAATGTGCTCCCACGTAAATGACTCCGGTTTTTGGATGTATAAAGAGTATTTTAATTTGAGCTTAAAACAGACCTTTGCATCATGGTCTTTGATGGAAACTATCGTAGGGACAGTTGGATTAATTGGCGTACTTATATTGGATGTTTTTGTTTGATTTTCTAATTTAACTTTCTATTTTCACTCTCCAGATTGGTCTGTCTTTATTGAGTCAGTCGGTCTTGGTTTAATTTTTTTAAAAGGTAATGTCTATGTCATTCTTAGCCCGTTTATTTGGTAAAAAACCTCAACCTAAAGTTATTGAAAGAAAGGCGACGCCTGCTCCCGTTGCCGCACCTGTGGTAAAAGCCAAAGTTTTAGACTTACCTTCTATTGATACTATTAGTGATCAGAATGAACTGGCTAAGTTGGCGCTGGATGGTGCGATTAGCAAGTTGCGCCAAGAGGCGGCAGAGAAAGTTACCGACAAGCAAATTCTGCAACAACTTTTAAAAGACACCAAAGCCAAAGATAAAACCGTATTCAAAATTATCAAAGAAAAATGCGATACCTTTAAAGAAGAGGAAAAACGTGCAGCTGAAATTTTGGCTGGTGTTAGCGTCGCAGTGCAATCTTTAGAGCAACAAAGTAATCGACCTTTTGATGGACAATTCGCCGCTAAATTGTCGTATTTAGTTCAGCAGTGGGAAGCCAAAAAATCTGACGCGACCAGTGAACTTGTCGCCCGTGCAGATCAAGCGATTCAAAAAGCACAGCAAACTATTAGCAATATTTCAGCAGAGCAAGTTGCGCAAGAAGTGCAGCGCAAAGCGGAAGAGAATGCTGCGCAGGAGCGTCAAGCTCATATCCAACAATTACAAGCGCTTTTAGTGTCTATCGTCAGCAGCGATGTCAATGTTGAAGAAACTCAGGCACTTCTTAAATTATTAAATTCAGCTTGGGAATCTTTAGCGTCAGTTAAAGCACCAAGCGCGACAGAACAAAAAGCCGTTAGCAATTTAAACCGCATTATTGCCGATGAATTAGCGAATCACAGCGCCCATGGCAGCTTGGCTGCACACAAAGCCCAGTTTGAAAGTTTTGTGGCGGGCGCTTCTGAAGAAGCGAGTGCATATTACCAATCGCTGAAAAAACGTGTAAATGGTTTAGTTTCATCTTTCAAAGAAGATGTACCGGAGGTGATTGCTGCCGCGCAAGCAACTTATCAAGAGTGGGAAAAAGTCGCTGAGAAGAAAGCCGCTGAGTTGCAATCTACCCAGCGTCACATCGCGGGTTTAATTCGCAAGGCCAATGAAACGGTAAGCTCTGGTGTTTTAGGCAAAGCCATGGGTATTCGCCGCGCTATTGATGAAAAACTGCAAAGCCTTGAACAATTGCCTAATCATTTATCCAATCAACTTGAGCAGCTGGATGAAACCCTCGCCAAATTACAAGATTGGAAAGACTACGCTGTACAGCCTAAAAAGCATGAGCTGATCGCGCAATTAGAGGCGCTGGACGGCAGCAAAGAACACCCTGAAACCCTCGCCAATAAAATCAAGCGCATTCAAGATGAGTGGCGCGCGCTGAGCAAAGGCGGTAAAGATCAAGACCAAGACTTGTGGGAAAAATTCCATGAGTTAGCGCAAAAGGTTTATCAGCCTTGCCGCGATTATTTTGCTGAACAGTCAACCATTCGCCAAAACAATTTGAATTCATGCAAGCAACTGGTTGAGCAATTGCAGGGCTATCTTCAAAACCATGATTGGCCGAATGCTAACTGGAAGGATGTAGAAAAGGTAATTCGTGTAGCTCGAACCGAATGGCGCAACTACACACCCACCGAGCGCGCGGCAACTCAACCTGTATTGGCTGATTTTGAAACCGTGCTAGCGGGCATTCAACAAAAGTTACATGATGAATTTGCTAAAAATGCCACCCTGAAAAAAGAATTAATTGCTCAGGCGCAACAATTAGTCGGCCTTGAAGATTCACGCAAAGCCACTGATGAAGTGAAAAAGCTGCAAATCAAATGGCAAACCATTGGCGCCAGCTTGCGCAAAGAAGAGCAGCAACTTTGGCACGAATTTAGAGACGTTTGCGATGCCGTTTTTGCCAAGCGTCAACAACAATCGGCAGAATTTAAAGCGGAGCTGGATGCAAACTTAGCGGTAGCTAAAAACTTAATCGCTGAGCTTGAAAGCTTAACCGCGCTTACCGCACAAGCTTTAATAGATGCGCGTAAACGTGTGGATGAAGTTCGCCAAGAGTTTGGTGGCTTAGGTCAATTCCCCAAAGCACAAGTGAATGAAATCAAAGCAGCTTTTAATCAAGCGACGGAAGCCTTTGAACAAAAACTGAAAGATGAGCGCATCGCCCTTAAGCAACAAATTTGGGTCAATTTGTTTTCAGCCAATAAGCTTGTGAATGATTATGAGTTGGCGTTGGTTAAAGGTAAGTTGCCAGATTTAGCTGATCAGGCTGAATTACAAACTCAAATTGACTCCATTACCCAATGGCCCACTGGCGGGTTAAAAGCCATTCAACAGAAACTGGCGCGTGCAAATGGCAGTGCTGATTTAACTGAAAACTCGAATGCGTTGCGCGAGCTTTGTATTCGTGCGGATATTTTAACTGACTCTGCAACACCGGCATCTGAGCAAGCGTTGCGCACTGCATTTCAAGTCAATCAGTTGCAACAAAATTTTGGCCGTAAAACGCAGGATGCAACCTCCGAGTTTGAAAACCTTGTATTTGAATGGGTTGCGGTAGGCGCGGTTGCCGCAAAAGACTATGAGCCTTTATTTGCGCGTTTTAATGCGTGCCGTTTAAAAGCAGCAAACTAAGTTTATGAAATTTAAAAAACCGGTAGTTTACAGCTACCGGTTTTTTATGAGAGAAGATGATTGAGTAGAAAACTAAGGGATTTTATGAGAGTTATATTTAGAGTTGTGATTTTAGGTTTTGTATTGTTGACCGTAATGAATTATGTGTCCTATCAACAGACTGCTCGCCTTCCTGCACGTGACTGGTTGGCGAGTGCAGAAGGCTGGTTTAATAAGTTGAGGCACAACGATTCATCTTCAGAAGTGGCTAGAGTAAAAGTATCCAAATGGACTGATGCCAAAGGTGTTGTTCATTATGAAAATCGCCCTGTGGATGGCGCAAAAACTATTGAAGTTGACGTAAACAACAATGTATTGCCGCCTGCGCCGGTTGTGAAATTGCCGGAAATAAAAGAAAAATCTAAAGCAATGAATGACGAGTTGCGCGATATTCAGGAAGCAAAAAGGGCGCACTTTGATGCGCTAACCCAATAGCCAATAATCCAATAGCCAATGTAGGTGCTTTAGTAATGTTTGTTATGCGAATGCTCAAACGATTATTACTTGTGTTACTTGCGCTTCTACTCGTCTATCAATTCTGGGTGTTTGGGTGGGTGTTGTGGTGGAAATGGAATCCGCCTGCTGAAACCAACTTTATGGAAATTCGTTTAGATGAGTTGCAAGAAAAAAATCCCCAAGCCAAATTGCAATATCAGTGGGTGCCTTACGAAAAAATATCCATGAACTTAAAGCGCGCGGTGGTTGCTGCAGAAGACGATAAGTTTATGGATCACGATGGTTTTGACTGGAACAATATTGAGCGTGCGCTCAAGAAAAACCAACGTAAAGGCAGGAAGGTTGCCGGGGGCTCTACTATTACTCAACAGCTTGCTAAGAATTTGTTTCTCTCGCCCTCACGCTCTTATTTTCGCAAAATTGAAGAAGCGGTGATTACCGTTATGATTGAAACCCTGTGGGATAAGCGCCGCATTCTGGAAGTCTATTTAAATGTGGTGGAGTGGGGCAGTGGCGTCTTTGGTGCAGAGGCGGGAGCGCGCCGTCACTTCGGTCAGTCGGCTGCTTACCTCAGTGAATCTCAAGCGGCGCGCATGGCGGTTATGTTGCCCAGCCCGCGTCGCTTTGAAAAGCGCTTTCCCGCTTACGTTACGGAGCATGCGCAATCGGTACAGCAGCGTATGAACTACTCCAGCGTGCCGCGTTAGTTTGGCCAGTGTGCCTTACTAGATTTACCGCTTTGGTTCTTTTCTGTACAAAGACACTCTAATTCTTATGGTCTTAAACCTGTTCTTGTGGTTCTCGCTAGCGGCCGCTTAGGCTATAATCGCGAGCTTTTTCGGGGTTTAAGCTCTGAAAACGGGTTTGAATCGTCGTTTGACCTTGTAGTTAGAGTTATCTTGAGAGTTCGTAATGCCTATTTATGAGTACCAATGTGAGTCTTGCGGCCATGCTTTGGAAGCTTTGCAGCGCCTAAGTGATCCGCTCTTGGTTGATTGCCCCGCCTGTAACAAGCCCGCCCTGAAGAAGCAAATCTCAGCTGCCGGCTTCCGTTTAAAAGGTGGCGGTTGGTACGAAACTGATTTTAAATCGGGCAATAAAAAGAATTTAGCGGGTGATGCCAGCGGTGGAGCTTCTACCTCAAGCTCAGTTAGCACACCTGCGGCTGCTACTCCGGCGCCAAAAGCCAAAGCGGCTGAATAACCTTTTATTAAATAATATCTTTTCATTTTAAACAGGAACGCCCTATGCGCAGCCAATACTGTGGCGCTTTAAATGCCGCTCATATCGATCAAGAAGTCACCCTCTCCGGTTGGGTGGATCGTCGTCGCGATCACGGTGGTGTGATCTTTATCGACCTGCGCGACCGCGAAGGTATTGTGCAAGTGGTGTTTGATCCGGATACCAAAGAAAATTTCGCCTTGGCCGATAAAGTGCGCGGCGAATACGTTTTGCAAGGGACCGGTAAAGTGCGCGCTCGTGCTGCAGCTGCGGTAAACCCCAATATGGCCAGCGGCGAGATTGAAGTTTACGGTACTGCGCTGACCATTTTGAACGAAGCTGAAACTATTCCATTCCCATTGGATTCATTTTCAAACGTGGGTGAAGATGTTCGTTTGAAATATCGCTTCCTCGATTTGCGCCGTTTAGAGATGCAAAAAAGTTTGCGCTTCCGCTCAAAAGTGACCAGCGCCATTCGCAACTATCTAGATCGCAATAACTTTTTGGATATCGAAACTCCAATTCTGACTCGTGCAACGCCAGAAGGTGCGCGCGATTATTTGGTGCCATCGCGTACTCACGAAAATAAATTTTTCGCATTGCCACAATCACCGCAATTATTTAAGCAATTGTTGATGGTTGCGGGTTTTGATCGTTACTACCAAATCGCAAAATGTTTCCGCGATGAAGATTTGCGCGCGGATCGCCAACCAGAATTTACCCAAATCGACATCGAAACCTCATTCATGACGCAAGACCAAATTATGTCGGTTACTGAAGGCATGATTCGTGAAGTGTTTAAAGATTTGAAAGGCGTTGAGTTCGATGAATTGCAACGTATGCCATTCTCAGAAGCCATTGCAAAATACGGTTCAGACAAACCAGATATGCGTATTCCGTTGGAATTGGTCGATATCAAAGACTTGGTTGCCGACGTAGATTTCAAAGTGTTCGCTGGTCCAGCGAATGATCCAAAATCTCGCGTTACCGCGTTGAAAGTGCCAGGCGGTAACGAGAAATTAACGCGCAAACAAATCGACGATTACACCAAGTTTGTTAGCATCTACGGTGCGAAAGGCTTGGCGTACATTAAAGTTAACGATAAGAATGATCTTGAAGAAGGTTTGCAATCGCCCATCGTAAAAAATCTTCCTGTCCCTGTTCGTGCTGCAATTCTTGAACGCGTTGGTGCAGAAAACGGCGATTTGATTTTCTTCGGTGCGGACAAACACAAAGTGGTAACTGAAGCCTTGGGCGCGTTGCGCTGCAAACTCGGTGCAGATTTGAATCTGTACACCAAAGAGTGGGCTATGTTATGGGTTGTTGATTTCCCAATGTTTGAAGAAACTGACAACGGCGGCTTAACTGCAATTCACCACCCATTCACAGCACCCTCTTGCTCACCAGAAGAATTGGCTGCGAATCCAGCTGAAGCTTTGTCACAAGCTTACGATTTGGTATTGAATGGTACTGAGTTGGGCGGTGGTTCTGTACGTATTCACACCCAAGCTATGCAACAAACTGTGTTCAATATTTTGGGTATCAGTGAAGAAGAACAGCGCGAAAAATTCGGCTTCTTGTTGGACGCTTTGAAATACGGTGCGCCACCACACGGCGGTTTGGCATTCGGTTTGGATCGCTTAATTATGTTGATGATTGGCGCAAGTTCAATCCGCGATGTAATTGCCTTCCCAAAAACCCAAAGCGCTGCTTGCGTAATGACTGACGCCCCAGGTTTTGTAGATGATTTACAATTGCGCGAATTGCATATTCGTTTGCGCAAGAAAGAAAAAGCCGAAGCTGCTCCAGCAGAGTCTGCGGAATATGGAATGTAATTATTCTTTCCAGAAAAAAGGGTGGGCAATGCCCGCCCTTTTTTTATCTTTTAAATGTGAATAGAAATATCTTGGAGAAACAAGATGGCTGGCCACAGTAAATGGCACAACATGCGTCACCGCAAAGCGCGACAAGATGCCAAGCGCGTTAAAATTTTTACTAAACTCATTCGTGAAATAACTGTCGCCGCAAAAAGCAGCCCCAATATTGCGGACAACCCGCGTTTGCGTGCTGCCGTTGACGATGCGCTTTATAACAACATGAAGCGCGACTCTGTTGAAAAAGCAATCGCGCGCGGCGCAGGCACAACTGAAGCGGATAATTACGAAGAGCTAACTTACGAAGGTTATGGCGTAAACGGTGTGGCATTTATCGTTGAGTGCATGACCGACAATCGCAACCGCACCGCTGGCGAAGTGCGCCATGCGTTTGATAAGCGCGGCGGCAATCTTGGAACCAATGGTTCAGTGTCTTATTTATTTGCTCGTAAAGGACAAATCAGTTTTGCAGCGGGCGTAAATGAAGATGCTTTAATGGAAGCCGCGTTAGAAGCTGGGGCAGATGATGTCATCACTAACGATGACGGCTCGTTGGATGTGTTCACTGCCTTTGAAGATTATCTAAATGTAAAAGATGCTTTGATTGCTGCTGGTTTTAAACCAGAGCACTCAGAAATTATTATGCAGCCATCATTAACCGTGTCGCTTGATAAAGACCAAGCTGAAAAAATTCTGGCGCTAATTGATATGCTGGAAGATTTGGATGATGTGCAGAAGGTGTACACCAACGCCGATATTTCTGAAGAGATAATGGAGTTGATTGGTTAACCCTGTTTTTGCTGTTCTTTCCTTTAAAGAGAGCTGTGCATTCTTAATGCATAGCTTCTTGCCTCTTAATATATTGCCTATCCTGCCGCTTCATGTAACACTGTACGTATCTACAGCCTTCTGTGATTCCGGTTTTACCTATGGCACTTATCCTCGGAATAGACCCCGGTTCACGCAAAACCGGATTCGGTATAATTAATGCCATTGGCAGTAAAACCGAATACGTGACCAGCGGTGTGATTCGCATCCCTGATGTGGAATTGCCCGAGCGCTTAAAAATCATTTTTAACTCCATCACCCAAATCATTAACCAATATTGCCCACAAGAAATGGCGATTGAGCAGGTGTTTATGGCCAAGAATGCGGCTTCAGCGCTTAAGTTGGGGCAGGCGAGAGGTGCTGCGATTGTGGCGGCAGTGGCGCAGGATTTACCGGTTTCTGAGTATGAAGCGCGCAAAGTTAAACAGTCGGTGGTAGGCAATGGCGCCGCTGACAAATTACAGGTGCAGCATATGGTTAAAACACTGTTGCGTTTGCCGGCAACGCCGCAAGAAGATGCGGCGGATGCCCTTGCTGTAGCGCTCTGCCATGCCAATAGTTCACAGCATTTAATCAAGCTGGCTGGTTCAGTCAGTTTTAGGCGCGGTCGAATTGTTTAGTGGTGGTATTTTGCATCGCACTGATTCAATTATTTAAAATACATAAACTGCATTACAATCGCAGCCAATCACAATAAAGGCTAATTGCGCATGATCGGACGTCTTCGCGGCACTCTTATCGAAAAACAACCTCCTTATTTATTGCTGGATGTAAACGGCGTTGGCTATGAAGTGCAAGCACCCATGACGACTTTTTATCGTCTGCCTGCCATAGGTGCAGAAGTAATTTTGCACACGCATTTATCCATCACCGAAAACTTGCATCAACTATTCGGCTTTGCCGATCAGCGCGACCGCTCGCTGTTTCGCACACTCATTAAAGTAAATGGCGTGGGGCCCAAATTGGCAGTGGGTATATTGTCGGGCATGGAGGCGGATGATATCGCCCGTTGTGTGCGCGACAACAACGTTAAAGCGCTTACCAAGGTTCCCGGTATTGGCACTAAAACCGCCGAACGTTTAGTGATTGAGTTGCGCGACCGTCTGAAAACGTGGGATATGCCCCATGGTGATTTGCTGGCGCATAACGAAATCCAGCAAATTGCCAGTAATAACGATCTTTATGCGGAAGCCGAAAGCGCGCTTATTGCTTTGGGTTACAAACCCGTGGATGCCGCCAAAATGATTGCGAGTGCGGCCAAGCAAAAGCCCGAGGCAAGTAGCCAAGAGTTGATTCGCTTGGCGCTAAGAAGTATGGCGAGTGCTTAATAGTGCCTAAGTGTTGCAGCGCACATTAAAATTTCACACAAGTACCTTATCTTAAGAGCTGACAATGATTGAAACAGATCGCCTGATCGCCCCTGCTGCTAAAGAGCGCGAAGATTATTTGGATCGCACTGTGCGCCCCAAAAGCCTTGCGGATTATGTCGGCCAGCCGGTGGTGCGCGAGCAGATGGAAATTTTTATTGGCGCGGCTAAAAAGCGCGGCGAGGCGTTAGATCACACTTTGGTATTTGGCCCGCCTGGTTTAGGCAAAACGACCTTGGCGAATATTATCGCCAATGAAATGGGCGTATCGCTTAAAAGTACGTCTGGCCCCGTGTTGGAAAAGGCGGGTGATTTAGCGGCTTTAATGACTAACCTGGAGCCGGGTGATGTGCTTTTTATCGATGAGATTCACCGCTTAAGCCCGGTGGTAGAAGAAATTCTTTACCCGGCAATGGAAGATTTTCAGCTGGATATTATGATCGGTGAAGGGCCATCTGCGCGTTCAATCAAACTGGATTTGCCGCAATTTACCTTGGTGGGCGCAACTACGCGCGCGGGGCTTTTAACCTCACCGTTACGTGATCGTTTTGGTATTGTTCAGCGACTAGAGTTTTATAATGTCGCCGATCTCACCCATATTGTGGCGCGTTCAGCGAGTTTGCTCGGCGTAAAAATGGACGGCAAGGGTGCGGAAGAAGTGGCTAAGCGTTCGCGCGGTACACCGCGTATCGCCAACCGTTTATTGCGTCGGGTACGCGATTTTGCCGAAATGAAAGGCAATGGCGTAGTGACGGCGGAAATGGCGGATAGCGCACTCAATATGCTGAATGTAGATGACTGTGGTTTTGATCACATGGATCGCCGTTTGTTAATAGCGCTGATGAATAATTTCGATGGTGGCCCCGTTGGAGTAGAAAGTTTGGCCGCGGCAATTAGTGAAGATCGTGGCACTATTGAAGATGTGATAGAGCCTTATTTGAT
>CAUOQW010000024.1:0-11588 GCA_963506825.1 uncultured Cellvibrio sp. | reverse complement strand
TGAAAATAAAAAAAGGCGATGCAGAAATGCATCGCCTTTTTCATGTCAGGAATTGAAAAATTATTTGCCAAATTGCTCGCGAGCAATTGCACGGTAAGCAATATCGTTGCGATAAAACATGCCGTTCCAGCTAATTTTTTTCGCAAGCTCGTAAGCAGTTTGCTGTGCTTCTAATACGGTATTACCTAAAGCGGTTGCGCAGAGAACGCGACCACCGTTGGTAACTGTGTTGCCATCTTTGGATGCTGTGCCAGCGTGAAACACTTTTTGGCCTGCAACTTCAGTAGTGGGCAAGCCAGAAATGACATCGCCTTTGTTGTAGGCATCGGGGTAGCCGCCAGCAGCGAGTACCACGCCGATAGATGCGCGTACATCCCACTCGGCAGTCACTTTATCTAAATCGCCTTTAAGCGCGGCTAAACACAGTTCTACCAAATCAGATTGCAAACGCAACATAATCGGTTGGGTTTCAGGGTCACCAAAGCGGCAATTGTATTCAATGATTTTGGGTACGCCTGTATTGCTAATCATCAAGCCTGCATACAGAAAACCGGTATAGGTATTTCCTTCAGCGGCCATACCGTCAACTGTGGGGCGAATGATCTCTTTAATAACACGGTCGTGAATTTCTTGCGTTACAACGGGGGCGGGTGAGTAGGCACCCATACCGCCGGTGTTAGGACCAGTGTCCCCGTCGCCAACGCGTTTGTGATCCTGACTGGTTGCCATGGGCAGAATATTTTTTCCGTCAACCATCACAATAAAACTGGCTTCTTCGCCCGCTAAAAATTCTTCAATCACTACGCGGCAGCCGGCATCGCCAAACGCATTGCCAGAAAGCATATCGCGCACGGCGTCTTCAGCTTGTTGCAAAGTTTCTGCAACGATTACCCCTTTACCAGCGGCAAGACCATCGGCCTTAATAACAATGGGAGCGCCTTGTTTGCGAAGGTAAGCGAGCGCAGGTTCAATTTCAGTGAAGTTTTGGTAATCGCCAGTGGGAATCTTGTGGCGCGCCAAAAAGTCTTTCGTAAAGGCTTTAGAGCCTTCTAATTGTGCTGCGCCTTTGGTGGGGCCGAAGCAGGGCAGTTTGCGCGCATTGAAATAATCAACCACGCCAGCAACCAACGGAACCTCTGGGCCAACGATGGTTAAGCCCACGCCGTTGTTCTGTACAAATTCAGCGAGCTTGGCGAAATCTAAAATATCAATGGCAACATTTTCAACATTAGCTTCAAGTGCAGTGCCTGCATTGCCGGGTGCAACAAATACTTTTTCGACTTGGCTGCTTTGTGCAGCCTTCCACGCGAGAGCGTGTTCGCGACCGCCGCTGCCGATGATTAATATGTTCATAAAATTTCTATCTTTGTGTGTCGTTTGCGTAGGTTGGGGTGAGGAACGAACCCCAACATGACTATATATCCGTAACCACTGTTGGGGTTCGCAAGCTCACCACCAATCTACAAAGTCACGAAGAATAATTAATGTCTAAAGTGACGCATACCTGTAAACACCATCGCCATGCCGTGTTCATCCGCTGCAGCAATAACCTCTTCATCACGCATTGATCCGCCGGGTTGAATCACCGCAGCAATGCCTACTTTAGCGGCGTTATCGATACCGTCACGGAAGGGGAAGAATGCATCTGAAGCCATTACTGATCCAGCAACTTGCAAGCCTGCGTGTTCAGCTTTAATGGCTGCAATACGCGCAGAATTTACGCGGCTCATTTGGCCGGCGCCAACACCAATGGTGTGTTTGTTTTTTGCGTAAATGATGGCATTGGATTTTACAAACTTGGCGACTTTCCATGCGAACAATAAATCTTGAATTTCTGCAGGAGTAGGTGCACGCTTAGTCACGATTTTTAAATCGCTTTCAGTAATGATGCCATCATCACGATCTTGCACTAACAAACCGCCGTTGACACGTTTGTAATCTAAGCCTTTAACTTTTACACCGTTCTTGTCACCAATAGCCCACTCGCCAGTCGCTAATAAGCGAACATTTTGTTTGGCTTTTACAATTTCAATGGCTGCAGCAGAAACGCTGGGAGCAATAATCACTTCAACAAATTGACGCTCAACAATCGCTTTTGCAGTTTCAGCATCCAACTCGCGGTTGAATGCAATGATGCCGCCGAAGGCAGATTCGCTATCGGTTGAGTAGGCTAATTAATAAGCGTGTTTGATAGACTCTGCTACAGCAACACCGCAAGGGTTCGCGTGTTTAACAATAACGCAAGCTGGCTCGCTAAAGGATTTGACGGTTTCCAATGCTGCATCTGTATCGGCAACGTTGTTGTAAGAAAGCTCTTTGCCTTGCAGTTGTTTGGCAGAGGCGATGCCCACTTCTTGTGGATTTTTTTCTACGTAGAAAGCGGCTTTTTGGTGTGGGTTTTCACCGTAGCGAATTTCTTGTGCTTTTATAAATTGTGTGTTGAATGTGCGTGGGAAATCTGCGCTGCCACCGTCAACTAAACGACCAAAATAATTTGCAATAGCGCCGTCGTAAGCAGCAGTGTGCTCGTAAGCTTTAATGGCTAAATCAAAACGGGTTTTTAAAGAGGTTGCGCCATTGTTGGCTTTTAATTCAGCTAATATTTTTGCATAGTCAGAAGCGTTAACAACGATGTTCACATGAGCGTGATTTTTTGCTGCTGCGCGAACCATTGTCGGGCCGCCGATATCAATATTTTCCACGGCGTCTTCTAATGAACAATCTTTATTGGCAACAGTTTTTTCGAAGGGGTATAAATTCACAACAACCATATCGATATTGTTGATGCCGTGTTCTTGCATCACTGCGTTATCAACACCGCGACGCGCGAGAATGCCGCCGTGAATTTTGGGGTGCAATGTTTTTACGCGGCCATCCATCATTTCTGGAAAGCCTGTATAGTCAGAGACTTCAATTGCAGGGATATTGTTTTCAGTGAGTAATTTAAAAGTGCCGCCGGTGGACAAAATTTCTACGCCTTGCGCATTAAGCGCTTGCGCGAATTCAACAATACCGGTTTTATCTGAAACGCTAATCAGCGCGCGTTTTACCGCTACAAGATCAGTTGCGTTGCTCATGTGCTAAATCTCCTGAACATAAAATTAAAAACAAAAATAAGGATTCAATACTCTCGGTGGAGTAAATATCGCTGTTCAACGAGCGAGATAGAAAGTGTTGAGTGCTTAGATCTGGAAAAATAAAAAAGGGGTGGAAACGAATTTGCCACCCCCTTTTCTATACGTGGCGAAAATACCGCCTGCGCTAATTACAATAAGCCGTATTGTTTTAACTTTTTACGCAAAGTGCCACGGTTTAAACCCAAGACTTGCGCAGCGCGAGTTTGGTTGTGACGCGTGTACTTCAACACGATTTCAAGCATAGGGGCCTCAACTTCAGCCATTACCATTTCGTAAACATCGCTAACCGATTGGCCATCTAAATGTTTGAAATAATTTTCCATCGCTTGCTCAACACAAGCGCGCAAAGATTGCTGTTGGGCTGCTTGGTTAAAGTTTTGCCCGTTGTTAGCTGGGGCGTTGGTGTTATTCGGTTGGGTCATAAAAGTTGCAGTGTTCATGCGGCTATTTCCTCTTTCTTTATCAGCTGCTCAAAAAAATCTTGTACGCTATCGTCTTGCGCTTGAGCCGTTTCCAGTTTGTTGAATTCGCGGAGTAATACTTCGCTATTTGGGACAGTTTGCAAATACCAACTCGCATTTTTGAGAGCGATTCGCGGCCCCATGAATTCCCCGTAGAAACGGTACAGTTCGCGCAGATGGCTGCTTAAAATTTCTCTCACTTCATGGAGAGAAGGTTCGGGTAATTCTTCACCTGTACGCAGGTAGTGCTCAATCTCGCGGAATATCCACGGGCGTCCTTGGGCAGCACGACCAATCATCACCGCTGCCGCTTGGGTATGATCTAACACCGCTTTTGCTTTGCGCGCTGAATCTATATCGCCGTTACAAAACACGGGTATAGTGACAGCTTGCACAACAGCGGCGATGGTGTCGTATTCCGCCTCACCGGTGAACGCGCATGCGCGGGTTCGGCCGTGTAAGGCGAGGGCACTTATGCCCGCATCTTCTGCAATTCGCGCGATGCGCAAGGCATTGCGTTCTTCGGTACTCCAGCCGGTCCGGAACTTGAGGGTTACCGGCACGTCGACTGCAGCTACAACGGATTGCAGAATTTCAGCGACCAGCTGTTCATCTTTTAATAAAGCTGAGCCAGCGGCTTTTTTACACACTTTTTTGGCGGGGCAGCCCATATTGATATCAATAATTTGGGCACCGTTACCAACGTTTAATCGCGCTGCTTCCGCCATCATTTCTGGGTCTCCACCGGCAATTTGAACCGCAATAGGTTCGGCTTCGCCGGTGTGATCCAAGCGCAGACTACTTTTGCGCGTGCCCCATAACTCCGAGTTGGAGGTAACCATCTCCGACACTACCAATCCTGCACCTAGCCGCCGACAAAGTTGGCGAAAAGGCCGATCTGTTACACCTGCCATAGGGGCAAGAATAACTTTACTTTCAATATGATAGGGGCCGATATGGAACATGAAATGCTCCCGCTAAATACATGCACTAGTCAAAAAGCAGCGCATGCGCAGGTGAAAAAGGTAATTCTGCACCTGCGTAAAAGGGGCGCCATCATAACCGTTCAGGGGCAGATTGAAAACGAAAAAACGCCAAATATTGGCGTTTTTTTGAGCTAAAAAGATGTTTTAAGGGGTTGCAATTTGGTGCACTAAATGCGTCTCCGCTTAGTGAGCCGAAAGGGTGTAAGTCACCGCCTCTGCGCCTGGGTCGGCGATCTCCAGCGCGATATGAACAGGTTGGCGCTCAGGGATATATTTCATACCTGCCAACTCCCCGCCTAGATACTCTTTAGGGGTAAAGCGACGGCTAGCGACGAGCGTTTCATCTATCTTGCTGAAAGATAAGATCAGGTCTGGAAACGGTTGTTCGAAAGGTGCCTTGTTAATAAGAATGGCGTCTACCAAAAGCGCTTCGCCAACTTGAGGGTGATTTCGCACAATTAGGTTGGTTGTTTCAATCTCTGAAATGTCCACTAGGGGCGGAACTTCACAGCCGAACAGTGGGCACGTAAATAAATAGGCCGTACGAGTGGGCTCTATGCGGCTAAAGTAATCAAACTTAAAGTAGGCGACCTGAAAGAAAAGTAACAGGCTCATGATAAGAGCCAAGGTTGACCACAGTTTCTGCTGGTACCAGCGACGCATACGTTTTGCAGTGAACTCAACGGGTGCGGGCATAATATTCATAAGCAGTGCCGCGCGAGATGTATCAAAGGCGCGCATTTTGGGCGATTTAACAGGGCGCTTGCTGCTGGCTTTTTCTTCTTGCTCGTCGCTATCTGTTTCAGACTCAAATAACGAAGCGGCAAATTCAGATGACTCTGCGGTTGCTGGTGCAGCTTCGGGTGGGCGAGTGGCGTTCAAGAATGCTTCACTAAAGCCGTGTTCGTTTTGGCGCTCTTTGTATTCTTCTTTGTTCTCGGCTTCATCAGCGGTTTCACTAATAAGGCTAAAAATAGGGCCCGAGTAACCGGATTCTGGCTCCCTAGTTGTTTTAGTTGCGATAGTTTCTGCTGCTGATGTTTCGGGTTCGCTTTCAATAGTCGCGGTTGGCTCTATAGGCGGCGGAATTTTTTTGAGCTGATGAAGAGTTTCTTCATCGTCATCTAATAAGTCTTCAGCCCAAGATTCATCGGTATCCTCTTCGTCGTCATCGTCTTTAAGTTCGTCATAACGGATTTCGCGCTCAAACAGGGAGACTGTTTGTTTGGGTTGGAGGTCTACATCTATAAAACCATCAAACTCATAGGTTGAAGCTTTTTCATCGACCTTGTCCATGTCATCGCTGATGAGTACATCATCTTCATCTTCCAGTGCTTTGGCTTTGTCGATGGCGAGTTTGGCTGAGGTTACTTTTTCGGGCTCTGGTTCTGGTGCTTTGGGGGTACTTGGCTTGGAGTCTATGGCAGGCTTATTGGCGGTGCTCTGCGCTCTCGGTTGTGTTTCTAGGGTTTTGACAACTTCAGTTTTTTCGGTTTGAGGTGTTGCTAGAGTTGCGGATTGTGTTGCCTCTACTTTCGGTGCGCCCGCTTTTTCTGCTGGCTTGGCGGCTGCTGGAGTTGTTGCTTCTGGTGTTGCGCTTTTAACGAGGAAATCCTGAGCTTTAAAGATATGCAAACAAGAGCCACAGCGCACAGCACCCTTAGCTGACTCAAGTTGGGTGCTGGTGATGCGAAAAGCGGTGGCGCATTTAGGACAGCGGGTAACCATCTGGGTCATAGCGGTGGGTGTTCCTTATTAATCTTGCCTGTGAGTGTAGCCTTTCGCTTTGGCTCGGTAAATTGTTCTTATTGTGGAGTGTTAAGCTTCCCGCATTTGTAGGTCAAATGCGGGAGTTAAATCGTTTATTCGCGTACTTTGGTGCCGGTAATGCGCACACATTCTTCTTGAGTTGCGAGCGGATCAAATTCAAACCACTGCGCGTAGGCTGCTTTTACGGCTTCGGCTTGAATAGCCAATATACCCGATAAGCAAATCTTGCCGCCCATTTTGGTCATGGCATTGAGCGCTGGCGCTAATTCCGCTAAGGGGCCTGCAAGAATATTGGCGAGCATAATGTCTGCTTCGATGCTTGGTGTATCTTTGGGTAAAAACACCGGCATGGCATCTTCCGGGAGTTTATTGCGTTTGGCGTTTTCGGTGGTGGCGAGCAATGCTTGCGGATCAATATCCACACCGATCACTTTTTTGGCTCCCATTAGCAAAGTGGCTATGCCTAAAATACCGGAACCGCATCCGTAATCCACAATATCCAAACCAGCAAAATCTTGTTGGTCGATCCACTGCATACACATAAAGGTGGTGGGGTGTGTACCGGTGCCGAAAGCGAGACCGGGGTCGAGCATCAAATTTACTTTGTCGGGCTCGGGTGGTTGTTGCCAACTTGGGCAAATCCACAGGCGATCACCGCAGCGAATCGCGTGATAGTTCTCCATCCACTCGCGTTCCCAATCTTTATCTTCTAATTGCTCCCATTTGTAGTCAGGGAGTTTGTTACCGAATTTTCGTTCTGCAATGGCGATTGTTTTTGCGGTGTCGATTTCTGCATCAAACAGGCCGGTGATTTTTACGTTGTCCCAGAGCGGGGTTTCGCCCAAGCCGGGTTCTAGAATTGGCTGATCGGCATTGTCTTCAAAGGTGACTGAGGCAGCGCCGCAGGCGAGTAAAGAATCTTCAAGCGATTCTACGTAACGGCGCGGAGTGATAATTTTTAATTGAAGCCAAGGCATATTTTGTTACTCAAAAATTTAAATAGGTTCTACCAGAGCGAGGTATGTTTTCCGTTCATCCTGAGCGTGCAGCGGTCGAAGGGTTTTGTGGTGATCCTTCGACTGCTGCGCGCTCAGGATGAGCGGGAATAGTTAGCTTTGACAATTCGTTGGTTTTACACGCTTTTATTGTAAGCGTAAAAAATCTCATCTCTGACCCAGCCTAAAGATTCATACAAAGACTGAGCGTTCAAATTCGTTTTCGCGGTAGTCAAATCCATGCGCGGAATATTGTTGGCTTTAGCGTGTTCGTGCGCTTGCTCTAATAAAAGCTTACCTAAACCAGATTTGCGTGCGTTGGGTGATACAAATAAATCAGAAAGCGTATAAATAGGCGCGGCTATGACGGAACAAAAGCTGGGATAAATTTGGCAGAAGCCCAAGGCATTTTGCGTTTCATCTTCTGCGATAAAAATAATTGACTCGCTATGATTTAAGCGAGCACTAATAAACTCTTTGGCAAATTCAAGATTGGGTTCTTGTTCGTAGAACTGGCGATAGGCGTCAAAGAGCGACGCAATTTTTTCTAAATCTTTAATGCTTGCCCTGCGAGTTTTAAATGTACTCAATCTTAAATATCTCCTTTTAATCAAAAAAATAAGTTACAGGTTTTAAAATGAAAATACCCCAGTGTAAAAAAACACTGGGGTATTTTTCAATGAGCGGCACAGGTGCGGCTCATTGTAATGCTTAGTGTTCGCTACCTAATTTCTTTTCAAGGTAGTGAATATTGACGCCGCCTTTGCGGAATTCAGCATCGCGCACCAACATTTGTTGCAGTGGAATATTGGTTTTAATGCCGTCCACAATGGTTTCATCCAATGCTTGGCGCATACGATCCAACGCGATTTCACGTGTATCGCCAAAGGTAATAATTTTGGCGATCATGGAATCGTAGTTGGGCGGAACTGTGTAGCCGTTGTACAAATGCGAATCTACACGCACACCTACACCACCGGGAGCATGGAAACCTTTTACCAAGCCAGGGCAGGGCATAAAAGTTTTTGGGTCTTCAGCATTGATACGGCATTCAAACGAGTGGCCGCGAATAATGATGTCGGATTGCTTAATGGAAAGCGGTAAGCCTGAACACACACGGATTTGTTCTTTGATCAAATCAATGCCGGTCACCATTTCAGAAACCGGATGCTCCACCTGAATACGGGTATTCATTTCGATAAAGTAGAAGCGATTATTTTCGTACAAGAACTCGAAAGTGCCCGCGCCCTTGTAGCCGATATCGATACAAGCTTTTATGCAGGCAGCATAGGTTGCTTCGCGCACCTCTTGGGGGATTCCTGGTGCAGGAGCTTCTTCCAGTACCTTTTGGTGGCGGCGTTGCAATGAACAATCGCGGTCGCCCAAATGAATTGCGTGACCTTGGCCATCAGACAAAATTTGTACTTCAACGTGACGTGGGTTTTGCAGGAATTTCTCCATGTAAACCGTATCGTCACCAAAAGCCGCTTTGGCTTCGGCTTGGGTAATTTGAATAGAGCTGATCAGTGCTTCGGCATCGTGTACTACACGCATACCGCGACCACCGCCGCCAGCTGCGGCTTTAATGATAATCGGGAAGCCAATACGCTCAGCAATTTCCAAACATTTTTCGGGTTCATCGGCTGGGTTTGGCAATGCACCGTCGGAACCTGGAACTGTGGGAACGCCGGCTTTTTTCATCGCCTTAATCGCTTCAACTTTATCGCCCATCATGCGGATAACATCTGGATCTGGGCCGATAAACGTGAAACCGCTTTTTTGTACGCGTTCAGCGAAGTCTGCGTTTTCCGCTAGGAAGCCGTAGCCTGGGTGAACGGCTTCGGCGTCAGTAATTTCCATGGCAGCGATAATGGAAGGTACATTCAAATAACTTTTTGGCGATGGATTTGGGCCGATACATACGGCTTCATCGGCAAGGCGAACGTGTTTTAAATCGCGGTCAACGAGGGAGTGTACGGCAACCGTTTGAATGCCCATCTCTTTGCAGGCGCGCAAAATACGGAGTGCGATTTCGCCACGGTTAGCGATTAGAATTTTTTTAAACATAAACCAAGTCCTCAGCAGTTAGCTGTTAAGCCGGAAAAATCTTAGGCAATAATCACTAATGGCTGATCGAACTCAACGGGGTTGCCGTCTTGGACCAAAATGGCTTCGATAACGCCGGCTTTATCGGCTTGGATTTGGTTCATCATTTTCATGGCTTCAATAATACAAATTACGTCACCCACTTTTACGGTTTTGCCCACTTCAATAAAGTTTGGTGAGCCTGGTGCTGGTGCACCGTAGTAGGTGCCTACCATCGGCGATTTGATGCTGTGACCAGTTGGCGCAGCAGCGGCTACCGGAGCGGCAGCAACAGGTGCGGCGGCTGGTGCTGGCGCGGCAGCTTGTTGTGCCGGAGCTGGTGCATAACCTTGCATAGGTGCATTTACATATTGAACAGTGCCGCTGTTGCGGGCAATGCGTACAGACTCTTCGCCTTCTTTGATTTCTAATTCACCGATGTTGGATTCTTCAAGCAGTTCGATGAGTTTTTTAATTTTGCGAATATCCATAGGATCCTCTTTTACATTGAGTTTTTAAGTAGAGTTTTAGGTATTAGTTTTTAAGTGACGAAAAAGCAGCCTGCATGGCCAGTTTGTAACTATCCGGGCCGAAACCGCAGATAACGCCTTGGGCGATGTCAGAAAAATACGAGTGATGACGGAAAGCTTCGCGTTTGTGCACGTTGGATAAGTGAACTTCAATAAACGGAATGTTGACCGACAAAATGGCATCGCGTAGGGCGACGCTGGTATGGGTGAAGGCGGCAGGATTGAATAGAATAAAATCCACACCTTCTTTGCGTGCGTCGTGAATTCGATCAATCAATTCGTATTCAGCATTGCTTTGCAGGGTTTGAATATGGTGTCCAGCATCCAAACATAATTGGGTGAGTTGCTGGTTGATGGTCTCTAAAGTGGCGGCGCCGTAGATGCCGGGTTCACGCAGGCCGAGCATATTGAGATTGGGGCCGTGAAGTACCAGAATTGTTGCCATAGTGAGTCCTATTGTTGTGAACAGCTACGAACGGGCTGTTTGACCACAGGGGGCCGGCACAAGTTTCATCGGATTTCAAAAAAGTGGCGGGAGTTTGCCGCAAAAAATAAATTATGTCCACGATGAGTGCGAAATTAATTTAAATTGCTGAAATTCGCTGCAAGTTTGCAGAAATTGTTACTTGCTGTAATTGTTGGAGGGGTGAAAAGTGGAATTTTAGTGACCTGTTACCGCATCTTTCCTGCTTTTTAGAGGCAAGATGCGGTAACTTCTTTTAACGTGTGGCTATAATTCTTTAAAATCTGCCAACTTCTTATAAAAACTCTATTTATTAGCTTTTATGGTTTCAATCACTAAGTCTGGGGTTAGTAGCTGCGGTAAAACATCGGCCTTGCCAGTGCGCTTAGCGGGGAACCAAAGGTACAAAGGTACGCCGCTTCGGCCATATTCTTCCAGTAATTCGCTGATTTTCTCATCACGATTGGTCCAATCTCCCTTCAAGGTTGCAACTTTGTGTTCGTCAAACACGGCTTCCACTTCAGCTTTAGTTAGCGTTACTCGTTCGTTAGCGAGACAGGTTAAACACCAATCGGCGGTTAAATCGATAAAAACGGGGCGACCTTGATCGCGTAATTCTTGCAAAAGTTCGGGGGAATAGGCTTGCCAACGTTTATTGTCTGGCTGCTTTTGCAGGAGTTGATAGGGCAAGAATATAGCAGCGGCAATTGCCAAGATGGCTACAAGTTTGCTGATCTTGGCAGCCAGGCCATCGCTGTAGCGATTATTCAGCCAGCAGGCAAATGCAATGGCGACTGCACCAATACAAACGCCAGCCATAAGGTTGCTGCCCGCTTGATTGGTTAGTACCCAAAGCAGCCAAATAGCGCTTATATAGAGAGGGAAGGCTAGGAACTCTTTGAGGGTTTCCATCCATGCGCCGGGCTCAGGTAGGCGATGCGCAAGGCTGGGTAAATAGCAGAGTAATAACAACGGCAAAGCCATGCCGAAGCCGAGAGCGATAAAGACACTCAAACACACGTAGGCCGGTTGAGTCAGCGCAAAGCCGAGCGCGGCTCCCATAAAGGGTGCGGTACAAGGGCTGGCGACCACAGCGGCTAATACGCCGGTAAAGAAGGAGCCTTTTAAACCAGATTTTTGCGTGAGTGATTGGCCTGCACC
>CAUOQW010000023.1:0-11656 GCA_963506825.1 uncultured Cellvibrio sp. | reverse complement strand
GGCTGGAGCGATGGCGGTAATATCGGAATAGATATGGCAATCTATCACCCAACCCGCGTCAAAAAATTAGTCGCCTATGGTGCAAATATAAATCCAGCGGGATTGCAAAATCATTTTCTCGAATACCTGCGCACAGTCACACCCGAAAAAATGCAGCGCGATAATGGCAGCGATTATTTAGCGTTGTCGTCACACCCAGAGAAGTTGCCGATCATTGCCGAAAAAATTAGAAAGATGTGGCTCGCAGAACCGCAATTTACCTCAGCACAATTAGCAAAAATCACCACCCCGACTTTGGTGATGGATGGCGCGCAAGAAGAGTTAATTCGTGTTGACCACGCCAAAGAAATCGCAGCTGCAATTCCCAATGCAAGATTAGTGATGCTGCCCAACGTTGGCCACTACGCGACTTTTAAAATGCCAAAGCTGTGGAACGATACAGTCGCTAAATTTTTACAAGAGTAGCCATACAACTTCCCCGCGATTTAACGAGGATCTTATTTCTTGGCAAGTGTTTGCGCTTCTTGTTGAGAAATAGTTTTGATATAGCGGCTCAGCTGCCAAATTTCTTCTTCCGTTAAAATATTTTTCCACGCAGGCATCACGCTGCCGCCGCCAATAATGCGCATGGCAATTAAGCCTTCTGGTTTGTTGTTTAGTAAGCGTAAGTTAGCGGGCTTGGTTGCAAGTGCCGGTGCGGCAGCGCCATCGCCTCGGCCTTCAATGCCATGACACATTTGGCAGCGCTGTTCAAAAATCGCTTTTCCTGCTGCTACCACTTCTGGTGTGTTAGCTAAAGGATTTGCGGTCATCGACATCTTCACGGGATTATTGGGGAAGCATGCCGCTAGAGTGAATATGAGTGCGATGGCAATTAAGAAGCGCATAGAATTTCCATTCATGGGTGGGTGATTAATAACGTGAAGCTATTATCGCGCGCACCCTTCCTTATAAAAATATCGATACCTGCATAGAAGCCATTCATTTGTGTATAGCTGGTATAAACGTATAGCGATGTGATAAATGGTGAGGCTAATAGATGCTTGATTTATACGGGTAACAAAACAAGAGACAAAAAAAAGAGGAGCATTTCTACTCCTCTTTTTTTAAATTGGAAAAATTATTTCGCAGCGCGGCGCGCAAAGCCCAGAGAAAATAAACCAATCAACATTAACAACAGTGCGCTAGGTTCTGGCACCTTAATTGTTGGTGTACCTGAACCCCAAAGTTTAATATTAGACAAGCCGCCACCCTTTCCTTTCAATTTATCGTAACTCCAAGTGCCCGCCAAACTGTCTGGTGTGACCACCCACTCAAAATTATCAACGGCATTTTTCTGGCCACCGCCAACATGCATGGTGATCAGAGCGGCACCATAGGTGTCCCAAAAACTGCTATTGATCTGCCAGGTACCAGTGACGTCTTCATTGCCCCAGTTTGCGCCAGATACTGAAAACAAACCATTGCTACCGTTACCTGTCAATTCGCCTTGCTTAACCCAAGTACCGCCGAATAGCGTGGTCAGATCAGATTGCTTAACCGTAGACCCTAAGGTTTGGCTAAGGCAAGATTCTGCGGAATTTAAGCTGGCTTGGCGGTAAACATCGCCACAAACAACTAATCCTGCATTGGCGGCAGTTGATAAAAGCAACAGCAGGGTAGGGGCTGCAATTCGTAGAAAGAGTGATTTTTTCATAGGCTGACTCCATAGCATATGTGATCAAGTTAACACATTCTACAGCACAGCAACTTATGAGCCAACAAGAGAAAACAACAGTCATTACGTGATGTTCCGGGTGCCTGTGCTGGTGAAATGGGGTAACTTTGTAAAATCATTCGACACTCGGTTCAGATGCTGGTCATTCAATCCGTTCAACAGGCAGGGCTGTTTAATATTTACCCTCACCACTGGTATTTCAGGAATTTTGGTGTAACCTTAGACAACGTTGTCTTTTGGCGGTATTCGGTCATTGAATGAGATTCTAATAATGAAGCAATTAAGCGTGGGTTTAGTCCTGTTGTGTGGTGTGTGCTTTAGTGGGGCTAGTCTTGCGCAAGCGCCCAAGAGTTTGAGCCAAGTTGAATTGGTGGAATTCGCCCAAAAAACCGAGTTCCGGTTTGGGGTGATTGCCAATTTTGGTCAAGACGGTATGCAGGCGCATATTGTGTTGCACAACCAATCTAGGGTGACGCTGCCAGCGGGTGAGAGCACTTGGCGCATTTACTTCCATTCAGTTCGCAGAATCCACGCGCAAGATATGGCGGGGCTGCACCTTAAACATATCAATGGGGATTTATATGAGCTGGCGCCTACCAAAAGCTTTGCTGGTTTAGCGGCGGGTGCGAGCCTTGAGTTTTTATACGGTTCCGGTGAGTGGGTGGTGAGTTATAGCGATTTTATGCCTCGCGCATTTATCGCCCAGCAGGGCTTTGCTCCGGCGATTTTTGCCAATACAGATACCGAAACGCTTAGCAGTTTTATTGATCCTATCGCCAAGCCCGAACAGCAATTGCGCTTTGGCGGTAAGGGTAAAGTGGATTTGTACCCTATAGCCACGGCGGCATCGCGTTACCAAGATAATCTCGCGCTTAGCCAAGTCAGCGCAAAAGCGCAGTTGATAATCCCCACGCCTAAATCGCTTAAAGTGGAGAAAGGCAGCATCAAGTTGGATGTCAGCTGGCAGATTCGCTACGCCGGTCGCCTCACGCAAGAAGCGCTTTATTTGCAGCAGCAATTGAAAGCGGCGGGTCTCAGCGTGGAATCCCAGCCTGAGAATGTGCCTGCAGCGGGCAAAGTTATCTTGCTAACAGCGAATGCTCCAACTGAAGTCGGCAGCTTCTCGAAAGAAGCCAACAGTTTTGGCAAAGAAAGCTACACGATGTCGGTAGATGGCGACAAAATTCTACTAAATGGTAGCGATAATGCTGGAGCTTTCTACGCGATTCAAAGCTTCTTAAGCCTTTTGCCTGCGGGTACTGCCAACCAGTTTGATATTCCCAAGTTGAGCGTGAATGATAGCCCCCGTTTTGGCTGGCGTGGCATGCATTACGATATGGGCCGCAATTTTCACGGTAAAGCCGTGACGCTGCGTTTGATTGAGCAGATGGGTCGTTACAAACTCAACAAATTGCATTTACACCTTACTGAAGATGAAGGCTGGCGCATCCAAATTCCGGGTTTGCCTGAGTTGACCGATGTAGGCGGCACACGTTGTTTTGATCTTACTGAAACTCAATGTTTGCTGACTCAATTGGGCACTGGCCCAAGTAAATCCGGCTCAGGTAATGGCTATTACACGCGCGAAGATTTCGTCGAAATCCTAAAGTTTGCGGCGGCACGCCATATAGACGTTATCCCCGAAATTGATATGCCTGGTCACGCTCGTGCGGCGATTAAAGCTATGGAAGCGCGCTACAAAAAACTGCTTGCTGCTGGTCAAAAAGAGGCTGCCGAACAGTATTTGCTGAGCGACCCTGCGGACAAATCCAAGTATATGAGCGTGCAGAATTACACGGATAACGCCATTAACGTTTGCCTGCCTTCAACCTATGCCTTCGCGGAAAAAGTTGTTTATGAGCTTCAGCAAATGTATCGCGCGGCCGGTTTGAAGCTCACTACCTTCCATATGGGTGGCGATGAAGTGGGTAAAGGCTCTTGGGAACAATCGCCCGCCTGTAAAGTGCTCTTTGCCAAGGGTGAAAAAGGCGTTACTGGCGTGGCTGATTTGAAGCCCTATTTTGTGAGCAAAATTGCCGAT
Source organism: uncultured Cellvibrio sp. (assembly GCA_963506825.1). Classification (GTDB taxonomy): domain Bacteria; phylum Pseudomonadota; class Gammaproteobacteria; order Pseudomonadales; family Cellvibrionaceae; genus Cellvibrio. The sequence goes on along the minus strand of CAUOQW010000023.1, from coordinate 7,898 downwards.
ATCACCCATGCGCGTGGCTTGGATTTGGCGGGTTGGGAGGACGGTTTGATGTACGACCCCACCAATACCTTTAACCGCAAGCAATTTGCCAACGAAAAAGTCTACGCCAATGCCTGGGACAATATTTGGGAGTGGGGCGTGGCTGACCGCGCTTATCGTTTGGCGAATGCTGGCTATCAAGTGATTTTGTCGCCCGGCACCCATTTGTATTTCGATCACCCCTACGAGCCCAACCCCGAAGAGCGCGGTTACTACTGGGCGACCCGCTATTCCGATACCGCCAAAGTCTTCGGCTTTATGCCCGATAATTACTACGCCAATGCCGATAAAACCCGCGAAGGTGCGCCCATCACCAACCTTGAAGCCTTGGTTGGTCGTGAGATGCCTAAGCTGAATAAGCCTGAAAACTTAGTGGGAATCCAAGGTCAACTGTGGAGCGAAACTGTCCGCACACCGGAGCAGTTTGAGCAGATGATTTACCCGCGGGTAATGGCGCTGGCTGAACGCGCTTGGCATAAAGCCGATTGGGAAGCGGATAAGCCCAATGCGCAAAAACGCCTCCAAGACTGGGCCGACTTCTCTGCTTCGCTAGTGGCTAAAGACCTGCCGAAATTAGCGGCCAATGGCGCAGCATTTTACCTGCCACCACCGGGTGCAATTATTCAAAACGGCCAGCTGTTGGCGAATGTGGGATACACCGGTTTGGCGATTGAATACAGTTTGGATGAAGGCGCAACTTGGCAGGCCTATCAAGGCTCGGTAGCCGTTAGCGCCAAATCAGTGCAAATTCGCAGCCGTGTGGGTACCCATTACAGCCGCGTAACAAAAGCGGAATGAGTGAAGCGACAAGGACGTCATAGTCATCAAGTTGGCAGATTAAATGAGGTTAAACGCACAAAAACGATGCATTTGTGTGTTTATCTATGAAAATAGGAGTTTCCGGCTGTATCTTTTTTAAGCGATTGTACTATGCTGTGTTCTCACCACACTTTAGCTGTTCTGTGGCTGACGTTGGGCAGCGGTTGTTGCCCTCTAATAATAACGATGCGTCAAGGTTGCGCAATGAAAGTCGTGCAACCAAAGCTGTGTAATATAAAGGTGAGTTATGAAGCTCGATGTTATTTCCGTTGTGGTATCAGTGTTTTGCCTCTGCGTTTGCATCACGCTCGCGGCAGAAGCCAAAACCCTGTTTAGCGCTAAAGCCACGGTTGTTGCTGTCGCCAAAGCGCCCTGATTGAATCTCTAGTAGTAAAAGGTGCGTTGCCAAGGAAATGGCAACCTTCTTTCTAACGCCTTAGCCCTTTCTCAAATCTTAATTCTCCCTTAGTTCTTCTTTACATACTCTTCTTCGCCGCCAAAATCAGTTCTTTATCGGTCACTACCCCAAACAAGGGTATATCCCAATCCGCGAGTTCTAGCGACTCAACTTCCTGACAGGCGTGCGCCATACCGAGTAAATAAGGTTTGGTCTTTTTACCTTTATGGAAAGCAAAAGTCCTATCGTAAAAACCACCGCCCATTCCTAAACGCCCACCTTGGCGATCAAATCCCACCAGCGGCAAGAGCACTATATCCAATAAGTTGGCAGCAATTCTGATCGCTTGGCGATGATCGGGTTCAGGTATGCCAAAGCGATTGGGTTTCAGCACGGAGTTTTGTGTGTATTCCACAAACCACAGTTGGTGCTCCAAGCTGGGGTGGAGCACAGGTAAATAGCAATGCTTACCCATTTTCCACAGCTGCTCGGCAATAGGCAGAGGGCTAAGCTCGCCGTCAGCAGGAATATATAAAGCGATATGTTGTGCGCGTACAAATTTGGGCAGTTTCATCACATGGCGCAATGCCCATGCAGAGGCGGCTTCTTGCTGGCTGGGATTCAGTGTATTGCGACGTGCGCGTAGTACGTTGCGAAGGCTAGAGCGGTCGCTACCAGTCATAGAGAAACCACAATAAGGGATATAAAAGAAGGGAAAAGAGGCCCCGAAAATGCCGCAACCAAGCTGGCCTTGAACCCATAGGTTCAAGGAGGTAGCGCCTGTGGTTTTTAAGGCTTTCCGTCAAGCGGACATGCACACCAAACTAACGAGACACCACCAAGTTTGTGGAAATCGGCTCAAGGACTTGTCGGTTTGCAAACATTCCAGGGCGGACTCCAGTATAACCCAGAGCCCCTAGCTAATCGCAAATGATATTAAGCTTGGGTCTTATAACCGTTTAGGCAAAATTGGTCTTATAAACCGCTGGACTTAAGTAAAAAATTGGAGTTTTGTACGCCAAAAAATCAAACTGAACTTAGGGTGAGCGGATTGGATAAAAACCAGATAGAAACAAAAACGCCTGCAACAGCAGGCGTCTTAGGTAACTCAAGTTCCGGGGAAATTAATTCCCCGCCAATACGCGCTCAATCTTATCGCTCAAACGCTGTAAATCGGCTTTATCAGTAGCAACGCCCACAGGAGCGGCGGTGCCAGATTTCGCTTGCAGTAATTCATGGCTCAAGTTGAGCGCCGCCATTACTGCAATACGCTCCAAGCCAATCACCGCGCCTGAACCGCGAATGGCCTTCATGCGCTCATCCAGCAATTGTGCCGATTCCATCAAAGCTTGGCGCTCTTCGCGTGGGCAGGCGACTTGGTATTCTTTATCGAGGATTTTTACAAAAACAGTTTCGTTAGCCACAGTGCTTTCCTATTAATCTTATTCAGTATCGAGACTTTTGAGATGAGTAATCATGGCTTCAACGCGGCTGCGCGCCAGCTCATTCTTCTCAATTAAGCGCACGCGTTCCTGCTGCCAAGCGTTTTCACGGGCTTTTAGCTCGGTGTTTTCCTGCTGCAAACGGCTGGTGAGCAGAATTAAGCGATCAAGCTTGGTTTCTAAAGAGAGTAAGAGTTCGTCAGACATGATGTTTTGTGACCAATAACAAGGCAAATGTACGTAAGTGAGCCACTATATTGCGGGACTTAGCAAGGGTCAATCGCCGCAGCGCCTTAGCGGGTAGATTTAAAGTGAATTCGAGGACTGGTCGAAAATTCACCCGCGCCAAACTCAGGCTGTTTGTCAGCACCATTTGTGCGGACTATTTATGAGAGAAAGGGCGCGGATTAGGCGATGCATCGTGATAGCATTCTCTTTCTACTATTTACTGGCTTTTTACACTCATGACTGAACAATCTCTTGTCCCCGAAACCATTAACTTCGACGATTTCTGCAACCTTATCGCCCCCCTCGGCGCAATCAATAGCCCCTCCGAATTACACGGCCTGCTTTGTGGCAAATTAAGTGGCGGTGCAGAATTAACGGAAATCCGCTGGCTGCTGGATGCCGTAGAGTTCTTGGATTTCACCCAAGCGCCCGATGAAAAAGTTCGCGAAGCGCTCACTAACCTTTATCACGCCAGCTTGCAGCAGTTGCGCGATGGTTTTGGATTAAAACTCTTATTGCCGGATGACGATACTGATTTGAGTCAGCGCACGGCGACCCTCGGCCAATGGTGCTATGGTTTCTTAACAGGCTTCGGTTCGGCGGGCGCAACCGCGCGCATTTTGGCGGAAGATGCCGAGGATGGTTTGCGCGATCTCGCCGCTATTTCGCAAATTGCGATAGAAGATGGCGACGAATCCGATGAAGCAGATTTTATGGAAGTCACCGAATACGTGCGCCAACTCGCCGTATCTTTATTTTTGGAATACGCCGCGCAAACCAACAAAGCATCTGCGGATGCGATTGCAGCACCGGCGTCAGATTCAATTCATTAAGAGTCCGCTCACCCTGAGCCTGTCGAAGGGACATAAGGGTGGTTCGACTGCTTCGCGCTCACCATGAACGGAAAATATATCGGCACTATTGCTTAACAGAGAACCGCTATGAGAATCAGCAAACAAGAATTCGCGCGCCGCCGCAAAGCCTTAATGGCGATGATGGAACCGAACAGTATCGCCATAGTACCTGCTGCGCCTGAGCGCATTCGCAGCCGCGATACAGAACATCATTATCGCCAAGACAGCGATTTGTTTTATCTCTCCGGTTTTGCTGAACCGCAAGCGGTGCTCGTGTTAGTGCCCGGCCGTGAACACGGTGAATATGTTTTATTTGTGCGCGAACGCAATCGCGAACGCGAAACATGGGATGGTTATCGCGCTGGCCCCGAAGGTGCGATTAATGAATACGATGCTGACGATTCATTTCCCATCGACGACATTGACGATATTTTGCCCGGCTTAATTGAAGGTCGCGAACGCGTTTACTATGCGATGGGCAAAGACAGCGAATTCGATAAACAAGTCATGGATTGGGTTAACACCATTCGCGCCAAAGTTCGCTCAGGCGCAACACCACCGGGCGAATTTTTAGATCTGAGTCACTTCTTAAATGAGTTGCGTTTATTTAAAAGCGCCGCTGAATTGCGCGTAATGAAAGAAGCGGGCGAAATTTCTGCACGCGCCCATGTGCGCGCCATGAAGCATTGCAAACCGGGCGTGATGGAATATCAACTCGAAGCAGAAATCATGCACGAATTCCAAATGAGCGGCGCACGCTTCGCTGCTTACAACACCATCGTTGGCGGCGGCAAAAACGGTTGCATACTCCACTACATTGAAAACTCAGCCGCATTAAAAAATGGCGATTTAGTTTTAATTGACGCCGGCTGCGAGTTAGAAAGTTACGCGGCAGATATCACTCGAACATTCCCCGTTAATGGAAAATTCTCACCCGAACAAAAAGCTTTGTACGAAATTTGCCTGCAAGCACAACTCGATGCTATCGCTGTCGCTAAACCCGGCAACCACTGGAACGACCCGCACGAAATGACCGTAAAAGTAATTACCGAAGGCTTGGTAAAAATCGGTTTGTTGGAAGGCGATGTTAACGAATTAATTAAAACCGAAGCCTACAAAGAATTTTACATGCACCGCGCTGGCCACTGGTTGGGAATGGATGTACACGACGTTGGCGATTACAAAGTCGGCGGCGAATGGCGTGTCCTCGAACCCGGCATGGTCATGACCGTTGAACCCGGAATTTACGTAGCACCCGATAACGAACGCGTCGCCAAAAAATGGCGCGGCATAGGTATTCGCATTGAAGACGATGTGGTGATTACCAAAGACGGCAATGAAGTGCTGACGAAAGATGTTCCTAAAACAGTGAAAGAAATTGAAGCTTTGATGGCGACTGTTTGATGAACCAAAGCAATTCCTTATTGAAAGATCACAGCTTTGACATCGCCATCATCGGTGGCGGCATGGTGGGCGCAAGCCTAGCCTTACTCCTTGCCGAACAAAAGCCCAATTGGCAAATTGCTCTTTTAGAAGTCCAGCCATTTTCGGATGTCGATCAAGCACAATACCACCCCAGTTTTGATGCGCGCTCTACCGCAATCGCACAAGGCAGCATAGAAATTTTGCGTGAGCTGGGCGTGTGGAAAAATTTGGCGAAACACGCAACTGCAATTTCTCAAGTTCACGTTAGCGATGCTGGCCATTTTATGGGTGGCTTAATCGATGCCAGTACTTATGATTTGGATGCCGTTGGCTATGTGATTCCCAATGCGTGGATTGGCCGTGTTTTGTTAGCGCAATTGAGTACAAAAACTAATATCCATTTATTCGCACCAGTGCGCGTGGAAACATTAATTCCACAGCAAGCAGGTGCGCAGTTAATTGTTAAATCTGGCGATGACGTTTTTGAATTAACCACAAAACTTGCCGTAGTGGCCGATGGCGGTTATTCGCCTTTACGTAAAAGTTTGGGTATTGATTCCAATACTAAAGACTACTGCCAAACAGCGTTGATTGCCAATATCGCTTACAGCGAAGCGCACAAAGGTGTCGCTTATGAGCGCTTTACCGCGCAGGGCCCACTTGCGCTTTTGCCGCTCGGCGAATCAGAAACTGCAAAAGAATCCGCATTGGTGCTCACCTTGCCGCGCGATCAAGTGGCAGACATTATTGAACTGAGTGATGAAGCATTTTTGCAACACTTACAAACTCGCTTTGGCAATCGCTTAGGAAAATTTACGCGCGTAAGCCAACGCCATGCTTACGAATTAAAACTAGTAACCGCGAGTGAACAAATTCGTTCGCATATTGTATTGGTTGGCAATGCCGCGCATTTTTTACATCCGGTTGCGGGGCAGGGTTTTAATTTATCACTGCGCGATTGCGTCTGTTTGGTGGATGCCTTAATTCAAGGCGAAGCATCAGGTAAAAAAATTGGTGAATTAAGTGTGTTGCAAGATTATTTAGATCGTCAAGCCTTGGATCAAACACTCACCATAGAATTTAGCGATAAATTAGTGCGCATGTTTTCCAGCGCATCTTTACCTCTGATTGCACTGCGGCATTTAGGATTTGTAGGTTTGGATTTATTGCCCGCCGTTAAATCACAATTTGCGGCGCAGACTATGGGAACGGCGGGAGCGAAATTTTTATGATGCAGACGTTTGATATTGTCATAGTCGGTGCCGGCCTTGTGGGTGCTAGCCTTGCTTGTGCCATAGCTCAAGAAAATAATGCACAAGATTTACGCATTGCTTTAATTGAAGCGGGTGGTCATGCCCAGCATTTTGAAGGGGAACATTTTGATCCGCGCGTAGTTGCATTAACTCAAGCCTCACAACATCTATTGGCGAAAATCGGTGTATGGAGTGAGGTGTTGCAAACGCGCGCCTGCGCCTATCGTGATATGCATGTGTGGGATGGTGAAGGTACGGCGGATATTCATTTCAATTGCGCTGAGGTGCGCGAAAATCATTTGGGTCATATTGTAGAGAATTCAGTCATAGTGACTGCGCTGCGAAAAAAAATAGCAGAGCATTCGAATATCACTGTGATTCAACCCGCCAAGATTGTGAATCTAGTGCGTACTGGAACAGTGCACATTGAATTAGATAACGGTGAATTGATTACAACTAATTTATTAATCGCCGCCGATGGCGCGCAATCTAAAGTGCGCGAGCTAGCAGAGTTTGAAACTCGCGAGTGGGATTACGGTCACAAAGCGATAGTTACTACAGTACAGACGGAATTACCGCATCAAGCAACGGCGTGGCAGCGTTTTATGCGCACAGGTCCGCTGGCGTTTCTACCTTTATCGACAACGAATCAAAAGCATTTTTGTTCGATTGTTTGGTCAGCAGAAACTGAGTTAGCCGATGAGTTGATGCAATTAAATGATGCTGAATTTTGCGCGCGTTTAGGTTTTGCGTTTGAACATAAGCTCGGTAAGATTATTCATGCGGCGGAACGCTTTGCAATTCCTCTGCGTCAGCGCCACGCCAAAACTTACATTCAGCCGAATATAGTTCTCGTGGGCGATGCTGCACACAATATTCATCCCTTAGCGGGGCAGGGCGTTAATTTAGGTTTATTGGATGTTGTCGCGCTCGCACAAGAAATTGAGCGTGCGCTAGATCGCAAAATTCCCTTGAGCGATTTCTCTATTTTGCGCCGCTATCAACGCCAACGTTTAGCGGGCAACTTAATCATGATGAGCGCCATGGAAGCCTTTAAGCGCTTATTTGGTAGCGAATCATTAATGCTTACGTGGTTGCGCAATTCCGGCATGCGCAAGCTAAACTCATTAACAGAACTGAAAAAAATCATTGTGAAAGCCGCAATGGGTTTGAATTAATTTTAATGCGAGAGAGGAGCTGTTAATGACCTATGCAGAGCTTATTTCCAGTGCGCCCTTTGAATGGCAAGCGGTAGGCACATCGGTATTGTGTGGTGCCATTATTGGGTTGGAGCGGCAGGTGCGTGGCAAGCCAGTCGGTATTCGCACTTCGGCATTGATTACGCTGGGTACTTATATTTTTATTGCGGCTTCGATGTTGGTCTCCACCGCGGCAACTGATCCTTCGCGCATTATTGGGCAAGTGATTACCGGTATCGGTT
>CAUOQW010000022.1:0-12055 GCA_963506825.1 uncultured Cellvibrio sp. | reverse complement strand
TTGCATATGTTTGAAATTAACGGCGTGAGCAATAAAGCTTCGCTGAATTATGCGGGCAGCCTGATTGCTGAAATTAACGAAGGTACTGGGTATCCAGCATGGGGTGGTTACGACCGAAGTGTGTTGCACGACAATTCGGTTTATTATCTGCACAATACCAAAGTACACAGCAGTTTTTGGCCTGTGTCAAAATAATCAGTTAGGACATAAATTTTGATTAAAAAGAGCGTCGCTAAAGGCGCTCTTTTTTTATGGCTATGGCTGCAACATTAATAGCCGGAACCTTTTGGCGCTTATCTGAAATATCCAGTAATCAGCTGTGGATGAATGACTGCTTGGAGCAGTACACGCTGCCAATTGCGTGGGTGCGCTATAGGGGCGCGACCGAGCCGAAAAAATATTTGGAACAAGTATTTGCAAAGCACCAAGCACACTTTAATTGCACTTTAGTAGATCCTCGTTACGCGTCGCTCCATAATGACGCACGTTCTCAATCCTTGATGGGAAAATATAGCTTTCCTGTTTTCAGCCCGTAACAATTTTATTTTCCATTCATTCTCTTAAATAACTTTTTAAGCGCGCAAACGAACAGTGGTTGCGAATTTAAACAGTTAGGCTACTTGCATCACGCCTGTTATTGGCCGTTAAATTAGGAAATTAAAGAATGCAAATTAGAGTCGGTTATGAATTACTTTACGACTGCCCGCAACCCACACCCATGTTGCTTACCTTAAACTTACACTTTTCTCGCGCTTCCGATATTGTTATTCCCGATCACATCATTACTCAGCCTGCGGTGCCTATCACGGTGTATCGCGATGGCTTTGGTAATTGGTGCAGTCGTATAGTTGCGCCGCAAGGCCGCCTGCGAATTTCTACTGATGCGCTTATTAACGATAGTGGTTTTACGGATCCGGTGCATATCTCTGCGCAGCAACATGCGGTAGAAGATTTACCTGCAGATACCTTGGTGTATTTATTGGGCAGCCGTTATTGCGAAACTGATCGGCTTACCGAAATCGCTTGGGCGTTATTTGGAAATACGCCTGTAGGTTGGCCGCGCGTGCAAGCGATTTGCGATTTTGTGCACAACCATATTACCTTTGGCTACCAACATGCGCGCGCCACTAAGACGGCGCTGGAAGTATTTAATGAGCGCGTGGGTGTATGCCGCGATTTTACTCATCTTGCGATTGCGTTCTGTCGCTGTATGAATATTCCCGCGCGTTATTGCACAGGTTATCTCGGCGATATTGGTGTACCTTTCTCGCCCAACCCCATGGATTTCTCCGCATGGTTTGAAGCTTATCTCGGTGGCAGCTGGCACACCTTTGATCCGCGCAATAATATTCCGCGCATTGGCCATCTATTAATTGCGCAGGGCCGGGATGCCACTGATGTTCCGCTTACCAATGTGTTTGGCCCAAATACTTTAAGCGGTTTTAAAGTTTGGACCGATGAGGTTAAAAATTAAATAGTTTTTGTATGGGGCGATCATGGCCGTTAATTTAGGAAATGCTACAGATTTTTTGTTGGCCGCTGATGAGCCGCCCGCATTTGAAATTGTTAACGCCAGTGGTGCAAGTAACTTGGTACTGGTGTGCGATCACGCTTCAAAACGTGTACCACGTTGTTTGGATAATCTCGGTTTAACACCCGAACAGTTGGATGATCATATAGGTTGGGATCCCGGTGCTGCCGATGTTGCGCGCTTGCTTTCAAATAAACTTGATGCGCCTTTAATTTTAAGCGGTTACTCGCGCTTGGTGATTGATTGCAATCGCCCGCTGCAGAGCCCGCAATCTATTCCAGAGCAAAGTGCGGGAGTATTGGTTCCAAGCAATCAAAATATCACTGCCGAAGACCGCGCGCGCCGTGTTAAGAATGTATTTACGCCTTATCACAATGCAATTAATCAATTGCTGGCTGACCGCAAAAATCGCCCCACTGTTTTTTTAAGTATTCACAGCTTTACACCCAGCTTAGATGGGCAACATCGCCCGTGGCATATCGGTGTTTCTTTTTGGCGTAATGATACTTTGGCAAAATTATTAATCAGTGCGTTAAAAAAAGATGAGGATATTGTGGTGGGTGATAACGAACCTTATGCCATTGATGCCGAATTTGATTACGCTATTCCCGTGCATGGTGAAGGGCGCGGTTTGCCGAGCGCGATGATTGAAATACGCCAAGATGGTATTCGCACCGCCGCAGGCGTTGCCGCCTGGGCTGAACGTATAGCTAAGGCCTACCAAACGATTGAATCGAATCTGGGGTAAATCAAATCTGCAGAGCAAACATAACGTAAGTTAAAAATTTCAAGGAGGAAGTGCCTATGAAGATGGGCAGAAAACGCAAGGAAAGTTTACTCTGACTCTGGGTTTCTGTTTTCATGCGCTTGGTGCTTGCCAGATTTCTATCGGTGCCGTTAAGGCGCTGCTGCCATTCGCAAAGCGGGCTTTGGGTTGATAATTGTTTTGCGTTGCGGCAAGTACGCTTTGGTGCAGGTATTGGTCTGCTTGGATGGTTCTAATCTGCTGCGCTAATTGATGCTTTTCAATCCACTTGCCAAGTGGGTTTTTATCCCAAAACTCAGTATAGGAAGCGCGAATTTCTCCGAGCGGATTTTCCAAGAGCCAGCCGGCGATATTTTCCAATGCTAGTGCTAATCCCTGTTTCTTCGCTTCGGCCAATATCCAAAAGAGTGCTATGTCCGATAGATTGGTATCTACATAACCGCCGCCTACGTTGGTATGAGCGCCAGCAAACCAGGCTTCGCGAAAGTCACAATTGGTTTTCTGCGTCCAGTACTCAGGCAAAAATTGCTTGCGAACTTCATCGAGTGCCAAGGCTTGACGGCAGGTGCGCACGTTGTGCGGGTTGAGCTGGTGAAAGTGATTGAGGCTCTCGCCAAAGGCGAGTGCTCCCACTGTGTCCCAAACCCCGAGAAAATGTACGGGGACATCTTTGCGAGTCCAGTTTGGCGCTGGTTCTTGCGCGCGATAACAGTCAAATAGCTGCTTCAAATCGTCTTCAGTTAGCAAGGCGCGCTGTTTGGGTAAGCCAACATGATTTATGAAGCCTAGGGTGCTGCGCACTGCGAATGCGCCGCGGCTAAAACCAAAGGCGTAAATATGATCGCCATCCTCCCAGCGTTCGGCGACAAACCGGTAGGCATCGCGAATGCGCATGGCGGTGCCCTCTCCGGTGCTACCAGCGAAACTCTCTTCAAGTTTGCTGCCACTACTGCCGACCCCGTTCAAATAAATTGCCTCGCCATTTTGTAGCGGGAGCTGGGCGATTACGCCATAAGGGTGGGTCACCGGAAGTGTTTGTTGGGTAAGCGCTTCCCAGGTACGAGCGACATTGGTTTTTGTAATAGTTGTCTCATGGGAAATGGGATCGAGATCGGTTTGTCCCGGGGTATTCCAGGTTCCATCAATACAAATAACGAGGCTTTTGGTCATGGCGATATCTTCTGCGGGGGAGAGTTGCCAATGGTAAATTTATCCGGTGAAACTGCAAGAGGAAAAAGGCGGATGACGGCTCAAAAATTTACCAAAATGCCATTCTACGAATCCCAGCTAAAACAACGTATAAATAAATGTCGCCAATGCCGATTGTTGACTGGCAACCACTAGCGCGCCGAGCAATACCAAAATAATAATAATGGGTAGCATCCAGAATTTTTTCCGCACTTTTAAAAACTGCCACAGGTCTGTAATAAATTCTAACATTAGAAAGGGTTCTCCAAATTTTTGGCGGTTAACCGCTGGGTGCGGGGGATCTTGTAGGTGCTTGTGTTTTTATCAAAACCAATGTTGTAGCCGAGTTTACCGCGCATTCGCTGTAACCAACCTATGGGGGTTAATAAAATAAAAAATACAAAAGCTAAAATAATGCGCGTGTTAATCCAGCCTAAAACGCCACCTATTTTTATCCATAGTTTCTGAATAGGAATTAAGCTGGGTGGGTAGATGAGTGCTTGCGCTAATAAAATGGCCGCTACAACAATTGGCCAGATTGGAATTGAGCGTGAAAATAACCAAGGCATTAGCCCGCAAAAAATAATGATGAAAGCTGCTGCCATTGTATAGGCGAATTCGCGCAGGGCTTTGGTGGGTGTATCTAGCGGAATCTGGCTCATATATTTCAATCCAAGGTTAATCGGGCGCGAACGCTTTTTGTCGTGCTTGAGCAATTGCTGCGGCAGATTGCCGCTGTTTATCTAACACAATATTTCCCAATACTAAATAATCCATATCGGTTCGCAAGAAACATTCGTAAGCTTCTTGCGGTGTGCAAACAGGCGGTTCACCGCGCACGTTAAACGACGTATTAATTAATAAGCCCCAACTGGTTTTAGCTTTAAAGGCGCGCAGTAATTTTGTAAATTCAGGGTTGGTTTTTTCGCTGACCGTTTGCACGCGTGCGGAATAATCGACATGTGTAATCGCTGGCAATTGGGAGCGCGGTTGCTTTAGTTTTTCAATGCCAAATAAATTTTTGTTGGTGTCGGCAAGGCGCCATTCTTGTGCGATATCAGCAACAAGCAACATATAAGGGCTGGGGCTATCTAACTCAAAATAACGGCTAACATCCTCTGCTAATACGGCAGGCGCAAAAGGGCGGAAAGATTCGCGATATTTGATTTTTAAATTCATAGTGGATTGCATGGCGGAGGAAGCTGGGTTGCCCAAGATAGAACGATTGCCCAAGGCGCGCGGGCCAAATTCCATGCGTCCTTGAAACCAGCCGACAATTTTATCTGCCGCTAATGCATCAGCTATGCTTGAGTAAAGAGCCATATCGGTTAGGGTTTCATAAAGAGCATCGACTGATTTCAAATAGTGTTTAATACTTTCATCGTCAAATGCAGGCCCCAAAAAGCTGCCATGCATGGCATCCTCTGCATCGGGTATGCGAGGTTGATCAAAATATTGATACCAGGCTTGCAGTGCTGCGCCCAAAGCGCCACCGGCATCGCCCGCCGCTGGCTGAATCCAAATATTTTTGAAAATTCCTTTGCGCAACAACTCGCCATTAGCAACGCAATTGAGTGCAACGCCTCCTGCCAAGCAGAGATTTTCCTGCTGGGTTTCTTGTTGCAAGCTGGTGGCGAGTTTAATCACTATGTCTTCGGTTACTTGCTGAATGGAGCGGGCTATATCCATATCTTTTTGAGTGGGGCTGGTATCGGGTGAGCGCGGTGCACCACCAAAAAGCGCATGAAATTTTTCACTGGTCATAGTATTGCCAGCGCTGTAATTAAAATAATCCATATTGAGGCGAAAACTGCCGTCTGCCTTTATATCAATTAAGTGATCGTAAATAAGTTGTACGTAAATCGGTTCGCCGTAGGGTGCTAAGCCCATTAATTTATATTCACCGGAGTTGACGCGAAATCCACAGTAATAAGTGAACGCCGAATAAAGTAAGCCAAGTGAGTGGGGGAAGTGAATTTCCCATAGTGGTTGCAAATCGTTACCCTTGCCGATCCATGCGGATGTGGTTGCCCATTCGCCAACACCATCCAAACATAAGACTGCGGCTTCTTTAAAAGGGCTAGGAAAAAATGCCGACGCAGCGTGAGATTGGTGGTGTTCGGTAAAAAGTAATTGAGGAAGTGGCGCGTTCTTTTTGGCAGCAAGTGCGCGCAGTTCGCGGCGCAAAAGTGTTTTTAAATAAAGTTTTTCTTTTAGCCAAATAGGCATAGCGCGTAAAAAAGAATTAAAACCTTTGGGTGCGTATGCCAAATAGGTTTCCAGTAGACGCTCAAATTTGAGCAGTGGCTTATCGTAAAAAACCACTGCATCCAATTCGCTAATAGTGCAATTGCCTTGGGCTAAACAGTAATTGATGGCGTGAGTGGGAAAGGCCGGATCATGTTTTTTGCGTGTGAAGCGCTCTTCTTGCGCAGCGGCAATTATTTTGCCATCAATTATTAAGCTGGCAGCGCTGTCATGATAATAAGCCGATATTCCGAGAATTCTTTTCATGAAGACCTAGGGTGCAATTATGTTGCTAATATCAGCATACTAAAGATGCGCTTCGCTTGATGCAATCATTGCTTTTAGTTAATGTAAAGCAAAGTAATTACATTTTTGGGATCATAATAATGAATGCTAGCAACCCTAATGTTATAAGACGATTTGCTTTTTGGTTAATTCTTGCGTTGCTCCCTATTGTTTTTTTTGCGCTGCTGGAAGGCGGTTTACGCATGGCAGGCTTCGGGCATTCGTACCCTTTATTTATTCCAGATCCCAATCAGCCGGGCTATAGCCTTGTTAATCCCAATGTTATTAAGCGCTATTTTCCTGAGCCGAATATGGCGCCGCCGGTACATATAGAATCAACTTATTTTAGCCGTGAAAAAAAGCCAAATACCTTGCGTGTTGTTGTGCAAGGTGAGTCTACAACTGCGGGTTATCCGTATGGTTTAGGTGCATCGCTGGCGGGAATTTTACAGCAGCGTTTGCAAAACCAATATCCTGATCGTCATGTGGAGGTTATTCAAACCGCTATGGCAGCAGTGAATTCTTATACTTTGTTGGATTTTAGTGATGAGATTTTGAAGATAAAACCCGATGCGGTGGTGATCTATGCGGGCCACAATGAATACCTTGGCATTATGGGAGTTGGCTCTGCTTATGCTAGCCATAGCCGCGCTACGACTTTGTTGATGTTGAAGCTAAAAGATCTACGCATTTTTCAAGCACTGCAAAAACTTTATATCAGCATCAAAAAAAGTCCCGAAGCTTTAACGCAAGGTGGCGATCGCACGCTCATGGCGAAAGTTGCCCGCGAAAAAAATATCGCTTTTGGTTCACCGCTTTATCAACAGGGATTGGATCAGTTTGAAGGCAATATGCGTATGCTGCTTGCGCGTTATCGCAACGTGGGTATTCCGGTTTATGTGGGAACCATTGCCAGTAATTTGCGCGATCAGAAACCCTTTAATAGCGCGCTTGCAGATGCCGAGTTACAGCATCTTATTGATGAAGTGAATGTGCAGCTTTCCAGCAGCAATAACGCAATGGAATCTGCAGCTATAGTTCGGCCTTTAGCGCCACAAACAGTACAAGAATTAATTTCTAAATTACACAAAAAATTGGGCGATACGCGGCATGCTTTGGCTGCGTATCAACTTGGGCAATTGTTTGATTTGGCCGGTGATTATGCTCATGCAAAGGAGTGGTATACCAAGGCTCGCGACTGGGATCAATTGCGTTTCCGCGCACCAAGTGCCATGAACGACATTATTAGAAACTTGGCTTCGGAGTCGGGTGTTTATTTGGTGGAATCTGAACATTTATTGGTGACGAAATCGCCGCAGAATATTGTTGGCAAAGAATTAATGTTGGAGCATTTGCATCCCAATGTTGAAGGTTACTTTTTATTGGGCGAAAGTTACTTTCAACAACTGCTAACACACTTAAATTTTTCTCCAAAAACGCCGCGTATTGATACTGCCGTTGCTCGCCAACAAGTGCCGGTATTGCCTGCGGAATATTACACGGCGCAAGTGAGTATTGAACGTTTATTGGCAGATTACCCCTATTCAATTCCTGCGCGTGCTGTACGTCAGGTGCCCATTGCAAATTGGCATGATCAATTAGGGCAGGACATGCTGGATAGAAAAATTTCTTGGCTACAAATGGTGGAGCAAACGCTGAAGGTTTATCAGCAAGAAAATAATGTAGCAGGTATTGCTAGTGCCGCTGCACTTTTGGTAGATGCAAACCCAAAAGGAATTGACATAAATTTTTACGCGGGAAGCGTACTGATTCAAGCCCAGCGCTACGGCGAAGCGATTCGCCTGTTACGGCGTTGTATTGAAAACTCACCCAACAATATAAATGCTTATTTGGCCTTAGCGCATGCTCATATGTTGTTGGGGGATTTTGAGGGTGGTGAAAAATTACTAGATCAAGTTTTGCGAATGGATGCCAATAACCCAACTGCCAAAGCTGTTAAACAACAGCTCGCAGAAAGACGTAAGGCAAGTCATTAAAGATTCTAAAGTGTGAGGCATAATAAATCTGCATACGTATGTAGTGGCAATCACCGCAATGAATACGTATGTAGCGCATTGCAGAAGTGTATAGCGATCCTTAAGATTTGATCATTGTCTTACTCCATGGGTAACGTGGTTTAAGCTGGTTAGTTAAGTTCGCTGTTAGTTGTTTAGCGCAGCTCGTCTGCGCTTTTTTCTATTCGCCTTTTTTCTATTCGTTATATCCCCTCACTCTTCATATTACTTTCTGCGTTAAAAAATGATTGTCTCTTTCGAAAAAACAATTTATTCATGTTTCTTATTTGATCTTTAAAAAAACCTGCTAAGACAAGTTTTTCATTTGCCCCCTGTTTTCCCTGTAGGGGTGTAATTCAACAGCTAGGCTTTTAAAATCTTGAGGTGGTGTGGCGCCTAAATTCTAAACGCGCTTTTGGGCTGTGAGTTCCCTTCTTCAAGGGATCTTTTGTGACTGCATACGTATGTACTCGGCTGAATACGTATGCATGCTGTTGTGGGTCAGTTACTACACAACTTACCATCTAATCGTTATTCCCAGAACCTTAATCCAGACTTCTATTCAGAGATAATCTTTTAAAAAACACTGAGCGCAAAGCAGCCTGACTTTTAGTCCATTTGAGTTCTTGTGGGTTTTCTTGCATTACTTTCAGTTTCAGAAATTAGGTTGCCAGTTTCAAAAATTAACATTGCCAGTTTTAAAAAAATAACATTGCGGAGACGAAACAGATGTTTAATTATCAAAAAGTCCTAGGCCTATTCGCCTTGGTTTGCATTGTTGCAGGCCTGGCCGGATGTGGCGGTGCGAGCGGCACCGATAGCGACACAACCCCCATAAAAACTTGCGGCAATTTTCAAATTGTATTAGCCGATGGTTCCTGTGGTGCACCGCCACCGCCACCGCCATGCCCCGATGGTTTTATTCGCGCAACGCCTGATAGTGCTTGCGTAAAATCTGATTTTAAATTGCCCACCAAACCGGCCACAGTTGCAGCCGATGAAGCGGTAATTTATTTCAACAAAGAGGATAAAAACTTTGCTGGCTACACGCTCTATACTTGGCAATCCTGTAGTGCAACCTGGCTGACTCCAAGTTCAGGCTGGGGCGATGAATCGCAGGTGATTCAAGGAACGGCACTGGATCAACAAGATCCAGTTTATGGCGCATACTTTGTGGTCAAGCTCGCTCAGGGCGGCACTTGCGGTAATTTTATTATTCGCAGCGCAGGCCAAGCGCGTCAAACTAACGATTTAACCATTAACACTGCCACTACTGGCAGTCCATTCGATCGCCGCTATTTTGTGATTGCCGATCCATCGGATTTACGCAACAGCCGCACCAGTGCATTGCCTATTTGTATCAACGATGTGTGCGAAGCTTTTAAAGAGCCTAAGTTGGCGATTTCCAATATCGCAGCTCACTGGATCGACTCTTCTACTATTTTGTGGGACAACGATGTTACTAGCGTAAAACTTTACGCCGCCAATGATGGTGCAAAAATTACTGCAAATGAGGATGGTTCGGTTGCCAACGGCACAGTGGTTGCCACCCTATCGTCAACTGCAATTACCAGTGACCAACGTACATTGGTTCCTCACTTACAAAATTATCGCGCCTATTCACTCGTCCTCAGTGCGGATATGATCAAGGGCCTGTTGAAAAAAGAGTTAGTGATTGTTGGGCAAAAAGCTAGCGGTAGTTTGGTTGGCACACGTTTACAAACTGCGCGCGTGTTAGATGCGCTCTACACCGCTGGCACTAATGATGCCAACGAGGCCAAGTTGGGTGTGAGCTACAAATCTGGCAACGCTGGCGTAGCGGTATGGGCGCCAACGGCTAGCAAAGTGGAGCTGCGTATTTATAGCAACGCTTTAGCCATTGAAAGTACCAAGGCCATGACTGAAGACAAGGTTACCGGCGTTTGGAGCTACAGCGCTCCCAAGGCGGAGTTGGATCGCAAATTCTACCGTTTCCGCGTGACTGTATTTAATGCCTTCACTAACAAAACCGAAGTGCTGGAAACCACCGACCCAGAATCTATCAGTTTGTCTACCAATGGCCTGCATTCACAATTTGTGGATTTAAACGATGCTGATCTTAAGCCTGCCGGTTGGGATAATCATGTGGTGCCAGAAGTGGCTTCGCCTGAGTCTATGTCTATCTACGAAACCCATGTACGCGATTTCAGTGCTAATGATCAAAGTACGCCAGTGGCACATCGCGGCAAATACTTGGCCTTCACCAATACCAATGCAGCGCCTGTTAAGCACCTGAAGGCTTTGGCTGATGCGGGTTTGACACATGTGCATTTGTTGCCGATTGCCGATGGTTCATCGATTCAAGAAGACACTACCAAGCTGATTAATTTAGACAGCTATGTATTTGAATTGTGTGCAGCCCAGAGCCCACGAGATTCTGCGATTGTGTGTAACGGTGTAGAGAAACCTAACGCGACTTTGCGCAGTGTGATGCAAAAGTATGCGGGCAACTCTGACAAGCAACGCTCATTGATGGGTTCTTTGCAAGACTTTGACTCCTTCAACTGGGGCTATGACCCAGAGCACTTCAACGCGCCGGAAGGCAGCTACGCTACCAATGCAATGGGCGTAACCCGCATTCTGGAAACCCGCGCTATGAACATGGCGTTGCACAACCTCGGCTTGCGTGTGGTTTACGATGTGGTTTACCCACACATGGCTGCAGCCGGTGTTAGAACCGCTAACTCAACCTTCGACAAAATTGTTCCCGGTTACTACTTCCGTCAAAACCCCGTATCCGGCAGCGTAGAAACTGGCACAGGTGCTGGCCCAGACACCGCTACTGAACACGTAATGGCAGGCAAGTTTGTAGCCGATTCACTCGTACAATGGGCATCTGCTTATAAAGTGGATAGCTTCCGCTTCGACCAATCGGGTTACATGCCTAGATCGGTGCTTTTGACGGCGCAAACAGCAGTTAAAGCGGTTGACCCAGACAACTACTTCTACGCCGAGGCTTGGACTGCGGGTGGTGGCAGCTCAGGTGATCGTATTGCCGAACGCGCATCGCAAGTACCTTTAGCAGGTACTGGCATTGGTACCTTTAATGACCGCGCTCGCAACCCGCTGCGTGAATTGGCGTTGGTGAACGGTGGTGATTTGGATCGTGTTCGTGCTGGTTTAGCCGGTAACTTGAGTGAGTTCCGCCTCTTGGCTAGATCAGGTAAAACCGTTAAAGCGAGCACTGTAGGTGCGTACAATCTGGACCCACAAGAAGCTATCAATTATGTTGAAAAACACGATAACGAAACCCTGTGGGACTGGATGCACAGACCTAATGCGCTGCCAGTCAACACCACCATCGAAAACCGTGTACGTATTCAGGATTTGACCCTTGCCGTACCGCTCTTGAGCCAAGGCATTCCGTTTATTCAAGCCGGTAGCGATATTCTGCGTTCTAAATCCATGTCGTCTAACAGCTACAACGCGGGCGACTGGTTTAACGTGTTGGATTTCACCAAGCAAACCAACAACTGGAAAGTGGGCTTACCGCCTGCGAGCGAAAGCACCGATGCCAATATCCTCTTGGCCTTTGCGGACGAACAAGCTAAACCAACGCCACTGTTGATCCAAAAGTCATCCGACATATTCAATGAATTGTTGAAAATCAGCAAAAGCAGCCCGCTGTTTAGCTTAACTACCGCAGCGGATGTTATGGATCGCGTTGGCTTCCACGATGGTGGCACAACTCAACGCGACAACCTGATTGTGATGAGCATTGACGATGGCGCGGGCAAGGTAACAGGTACTCAAACCAACCGCGCTGACCTTGACCCTGCGGTGGATGCAATCGTGGTGATCTTTAATGGTTCGGCTACTGCCATATCACAACGCGTACTTACCTCTGCGGGTTTCACCTTGCACAGCGTGCAAAAAACCTCGGTAGATGACGCCGTGCGCACTGCGAGTTTCACCGCAGGCACGGATGGCGGCACCTTCACAGTTCCAGCTTATACCGCCGCGGTGTTTGTTAAAGCACAAGTG
>CAUOQW010000021.1:0-12252 GCA_963506825.1 uncultured Cellvibrio sp. | reverse complement strand
TCTGGAATCACCACCGCTGTTGCGGGCGCAGTCAAGTTGCAGCAAAAAATAAAACTATAAGGAAAAGCCCTGCCCGACCCAGTGCGCGTTAGCCATATTCAAGCGCGCTACCCTGGTGTGATTCGCGCCGTAAAAGCAACTATCGGCAGCCAAGTTCGGGCGGGCGATGTACTTGCCAGCGTGGAGTCTAACGAGAGCTTGCGCCAGTACAATATCACCGCACCTATTAACGGAACCATCATTGAACGCCACGCCAACCCCGATGAATTCACCGGCGAGCGTACCCTGTTTACCTTGGTGGATTACTCGCAACTTGAAGTCCATTTGCACTCATTCCCCAAAGACGCCAATAAGATCAAAACCGGGCAAACCGTTTTATTAGAAGGCGAAGGGCGCAGTGCCATCAGTAAAATAGAATCACTCACCTCCCATGAAGATGGTGCACCCACGCTGATTGCGCACATCCCGCTAGCCAACAGTATTGGCGATTGGGTACCCAACCAAAGTTTGGCCGGTGCGGTCACTCTTGCTGAAATTCCTATCGCGTTGATGATTGACAACCGCGCACTACAAAACTTCCGCGACTGGCAGGTGGTGTTTATTCAAGTGGGCGACACCTACGAAATTCGCCCGCTCGAATTAGGCCAAAGCGATGGTCAATTTACCGAGGTGCTCGGCGGCTTAAATATTGGCGACCGCTATGTGGTGGATAACTCTTATTTGCTCAAAGCCGACTTGGAAAAGTCTGGCGCTTCACACGATCACTAAGGGGCAAACAAGATGATTGAATCTCTTTTACGTTTCTCCATAGAGCGACGTGTTTTAATTTTATTCGCAGTACTCGGTTTGGTGATTCTCGGGGGCTGGAGTTATCACCGCCTGCCGATTGATGCCGTGCCCGACATTACCAATGTGCAAGTGCAAATCAATACCGAAGCGCCGGGCTATTCGCCGCTGGAAGCCGAGCAGCGCATCACTTGGCCAGTAGAAACTGCGCTCTCTGGTTTGCCAAATTTGACCTATACCCGCTCGCTTTCCCGTTACGGTTTAAGCCAAGTCACAGTGGTATTTAAGGACGGCACCGACATTTACTTTGCGCGCAACCTTATCAACGAGCGCTTAGGCAAAATCAAAAACCAATTGCCCGCAGGATTGGAACCCGCCATGGGACCCATCGCAACAGGACTGGGCGAGATTTTCATGTACGCGATAGAGGCCAAACCCGGTGCCAAACAAGCTGATGGCCGCCCCTTTGATGCCATGGCGCTGCGCGAAATTCAGGATTGGATTATTCGCCCGCAGCTGGTACTGGTAAAAGGCGTTACCGAGATCAATAGCATTGGCGGTTACAACAAGCAGTATCACGTCACGCCGGAACCCACCAAGCTGCTGAGTTTTGGCCTGAGCATGGAACAAGTGCGGGCGGCGCTGGAGCGCAACAACCAAAATCGCGGCGCGGGCTATATCGAAACCCGTGGCCAGCAGTGGCTGATTCGCACGCCGGGGCAGTTGGAATCTCTGAGCGATATTGAGCAAGTCGTTATAGGCAATCACAAAGGTATTAATATTCGCGTGAAAGATGTCGCAGAAGTCTCCATCGGCAAAGAGTTGCGCACCGGCGCTGCCACCCAAAACGGGCAGGAAACCGTGCTCGGCACCGCCATGATGTTAATGGGCGAAAACTCTCGCAATGTCTCCCGAGATTTGGCCAAAGCGCTGGAAAAAGTAAATCGTTCCCTGCCCGAAGGCGTAGTCGCCATCGCCGTTTACGACCGCACCAGCTTGGTAGATAAAGCCATCGCCACCGTACAAAAAAACCTGCTGGAAGGCGCACTTTTGGTGGTTATTGTGCTCTTTGGTTTACTCGGAAATTGGCGCGCAGCACTCATCACCGCCGCGGTTATCCCCATCACTATGTTGATGACCATGACTGGCATGGTGCAGCTCGGCGTATCCGCCAACTTGATGAGCTTGGGCGCTTTGGATTTTGGCCTGATTGTGGATGGCGCGGTGATTATTGTAGAAAACACTATCCGCCGTTTAGCCGAAGCCCAAAAACAGCACGGTGGATTGCTGCCCTTAAAAGATCGTTTGGAATTGGCCTATGACGCCACCCATGAAGTCATTCGCCCCAGCCTGTTCGGCGTGGGCATTATCACCTTGGTATACCTGCCGATTTTTACGCTCACTGGCGTTGAAGGCAAAATGTTTCACCCCATGGCGGTAACGGTGGTGTTAGCGCTCACAGCGGCGCTGATTTTATCGGTCACGTTTATTCCCGCCGCTATCGCCTTGGCAATGAACGGTAAAGTCGCGGAACACGAAAATGCGATTATGCTCGCCGCCAAAAACGCCTATCGCCCACTCTTAATTACCGCGCTGAAATTGCGCTGGTGGTTGGTTTCAGGCGCAGCGGTGTTAGTGCTTTTGTGCTCATGGTTAGCCACAACCTTGGGCTCAGAATTTATCCCGCAATTGGACGAAGGCGATATCGCCCTACACGCGCTGCGCATTCCCGGCACAGGTTTGGAACAAGCAGTCGGCATGCAAAAATTGTTGGAAGCGCGCATCAAACAATTACCAGAAGTGGATAAAGTCTTCGCCAAAATCGGTACCGCCGAAGTCGCCACCGACCCCATGCCGCCAAGCGTTGCCGATAACTTTGTAATACTCAAACCGCGCGACCAATGGCCAAACCCCAACCGCAGCAAAGCAGATTTCGTGGAAGAACTTGCGGCAGCAGTCAAACAAATCCCCGGCAATAATTACGAGTTCACCCAGCCGATTGAAATGCGTTTTAACGAATTAATTTCCGGCGTGCGCACCGATCTCGGCATAAAAGTGATGGGGGATGACCTCGACCAAATGCTCGCCTCCGCCAATGAAATCCTCAAAGTTTTGGAAACATTGGAAGGCGTGGCCGATGCGCGGGTTGAACAAGTCACCGGCCTGCCCATGCTCTCGGTTATCCCAAAACGTGCGGTCTTAGCGGCCTACGGTTTAAGTGTGAGCGATGTGCAAGATGTTGTTGCCACTGCGCTCGCGGGCGAATCCGCCGGTTTAATCTTCGAAGGCGACCGCCGCTTTGAATTGGTGGTGCGCCTACCGGAGCGCCTGCGCCAAAACCCCGCCGAGCTGGAGCGCTTGCCCATCCCCATAAAACAAGCGCCGGGCTTTATTCCACTGAGTGAAGTTGCAGAGTTACAAGTCGCCAACTCGCCCAACCAAATCAGCCGTGAAAATGGCAAACGTTTAGTGGTGGTGACCGCCAATATTCGCGGCCGCGATTTGGGCGGTTTTGTGGCAGAAGCGCAAACAAAAATCGCCACTGAAGTAAAACTCCCCGCCGGTTATTGGCTGGATTATGGTGGCACCTTTGAGCAGCTCGAATCCGCCAGCAAACGCCTAAGCCTCGTGGTGCCCGTCACGCTACTCTTGGTAATCGGCCTACTCATCATGGCCTTCGGTTCAATCAAAGATGCGCTGATTATTTTCACTGGCGTCCCCCTCGCTCTCACCGGCGGCGTACTCGCACTCTGGCTGCGCGATATGCCGCTGTCTATTTCCGCAGGCGTCGGGTTTATCGCACTCTCTGGCGTGGCGGTATTGAATGGATTGGTGATGCTTTCTTTTATTAAAAATCTACGCCACGAAAATAAAGGCCAAGAACGCGGTGAGCTTATTCCTGCGATTATCGAAGGCGCATTAACGCGCTTGCGCCCCGTATTGATGACCGCATTAGTCGCAAGTTTGGGTTTTGTACCTATGGCATTAAATGTAGGGATAGGCGCAGAAGTGCAGAGGCCATTAGCGACTGTGGTGATTGGCGGGATTATTTCTTCAACATTATTAACACTGCTGATATTGCCAGCGCTTTATCGGATTGTGCATGGGGGGAAAGACAACGCTTAGCTTTTTATCGTGCCCAAGTTCCGGCTTAGGCACGAAACGGCAACAACAATCGATTTTGTAGGTTGGTGCTGAGCGCAGCGATGCCCAACATGACCAACCTGCAGCAACAACCATAAATCAAATGAGTGATGTTTTTTTAATTAGCATCTAACCGTTATTACAGAATATGGCTAAAGAAGTGTTGGGGTGCGCAAGCTTACCCCAACCTACGCGCTATGTAGCCTGCCAAACACTACAACTGTGAAGTGGAAAAGTTTTAAATCTGGTGAATTTGTACTTAAGGTTATTCAGCTGAATAACCGTGCAGGATAGAATGGCAGATGCTGAGTCAATGCACAGATCACTACAATTATTACCATAACGTAAGGTGCGTAGTTGGCTGACAAGCTGGGGCGCACCCACATCAATCTAATCGCAAACAATATAATAAATATCCAGTCTCGCTTAAATTTTATTGGCTTTGAACCTATTACAGAGGCACCATCATGATGCTGACCCTGCGTTGAGTAATTTACCGCCAAATACTGCTTACCCGCACCGTCTTGCTTACAAGCTAATTGCCAGCCTATAACTCTCTCGCCCTCTGGCAAACTCAGATTCTGTTTAATTCGTTTCCCATATAAGTCGAAAAAATACATCTTCCCATCCAGCTCCCTATAAAAACTGACTGTTGATTCGTCCTTTGTTTCAAGCCAATATCTAAACGTAAACCAAACCAAAACGCCCCATGCAAGGAATCCCAATGCCGGTGCGCAATGAAACTGTAAATTGATTAGCGGCAGCCGTAGAGTACTATCAACCATTTCTCCACCACCCAAATAAAAAACGATCATTGCAAATGAAAGCAGCGTTAAATTTTTACGTTCTTTATTATTATCTTCAATTGGAATACCAGACATATACATCCCCTTAAATTATTGGTTCTTCCTCAACACTTCACCCGAGGCAAATTCTGCCAATCAATTGTGCAGCGCTGTGATTTTACCCCTAAACCTGAAAACACCCCCACCCATCATTCCTACCACCCAATGGCACTGCAACCTTTTCAAGCTTCTGCTCAAACGCGATTATGTCTTCATAGCTGGGCAACATATTAATCGTCACAGTGACATCCCACGGCAACTCGGGAACAGTGCCACTTTTTTTGGCCTTCACTTGCAAACCAAGATTATAAAAGCTGCTGCCAAATTCTTGTACTGCATCGCTATTTGGCAAGACCACAGTGAAATCAATATCCCGTGGCTGCGACATATCGTCGCCATCTTCATACATACCACGCAGTACATTACCGTTGTCGTCATCGGGGAAAGTTACAGTCATAGCGGCTCCTAACAGCCTAGGTATAGGCCTCGCATTATGCACACCTAAACGCTATTTGCGTTAAAATCCAGAACCAAACCCTTAGCGAGATTTTTTATGAGCTGGATAATCACCAAATTTTTTATTACCGCCGCCGTTATCGTGCTTATTTCTGAAGTAGCAAAACGTAGTGACAAACTAGGTGGCTTTATTGCTGCCTTACCCTTGGTAACGTTTCTTGCGCTTATATGGCTCTATGTTGAAAAACAATCACCGGAGAAAATTGCCAATCATGCGTGGTACACCTTTTGGTATGTAGTGCCCACGCTGCCGATGTTTTTAGCTTTTCCTTGGCTGCTAACTCGCATTGGTTTTTGGCCAACGCTCGCGGCATCTATACTAATCACCGTTGTTTGCTTTGGATTGTTTGCGATGTTTGTGAAGCGCTTTGGTATTGAGCTGCTGTAAATTATCACTAGCGCGTACAAAAATCATTCAAGCGAAATGTGGTCATAACTTAATGCTCTCGACATTTTCCATTGGTCGCCCACCTTTTTCCACAAGCATACAAATTTCGCAATTGATGTTACGCGCTCTTTCTGACCCACATCTGTTTGATAAAATCGATGTTCACCTATCGAAATAGCACCATAATTATTCATGGGGTAAACTTTTAAAGACCCAGTTACAAGCTCTCTTCTAACTTTTGCTCTGTCCTTAGCACAAATATATTTTTCTGTGTTTTCTACAAAACGCTTTAGTGACAAGGTAAGTCCAGCTTTATCATGATAAAACTCAAGATCATCGGTAAAGAAAGTCTTATGTAATTCGATATCGCAAGTATTATATGAGTCAAATACTGCCTTATCGAGTTCGGCAATTTTATTGTATAAGCCTTCATCTTTTAATTGCTGATTATTGGATTTAGCAGGTATAAAATCATAGGTGAACACTCTAGAGATCTTCCACTCATTCTGTTCGTATTTATACACATGGATATATTGATTAGTTGATGTGGTTTTATAGGCGGAACCTTGCTTTTTCTTGTGGCTTTGTTTGCCCGTAAGAATGGCTCCAAAATTATTCAACGGAAACACCCTTAAACTTTCTAAAACCGGCGCTGTTTTGTATTTATCGCAAGCTTCAAAATATTTAGGATTGAACTGATCAGTTAACGAAAGTAAACCGTCGTTACCATCATAAATTTCCACACTCTTATCGTAGAGCTTAGGAAAACTATTTTTGTTACATGCAACAATTTCAGTATGTAAATTCTTCTCTAAAGCAACAATCTTATACTGTAATTCATTCGAGCTAATACCTTGCTGTGCGTACACATTATTAAATGCGCATAGTAGAAATAGCATGCATAATTTTATTCTCATCATTTTAGCCTCAGAATATTCGTTTATAGCTACTAGGGTTTAATGCTAAGTTCAGCGGCAGGTTTTAAGTTGCTTATTTTGACTTATTAGGTTTTCCACTTTTCTCCAGTAAGATAAGCATTTCTTTCGCTACCAATGCAGCAGATGGAAGGAACATGGTAGAGATAACACGATCATCAATAATTACATCGCGTTTATCCGCAATGTTGTCCTTATTAATTATTAATGCGCCATTTTTACGAAGCTGGTCTTCAACGAGAAATGGCAGCAACGTACCCTGCTTAGCCCAATCCTTCTCCCTCTCTGTAGAATTTGGAAAGCCCGCCACTCGTTTGCTCTGAACTAAAAACTTGCCATTTTTAAGTTTTACATTGGCAAACGCGCCCGCTCCGTGACCACAACTCCCTATAACTCCACCGCGCTCATAAATTTTCGCCATAATATCAAGTAGCTTTTGATTCGAAGCCACATCAAACAATGTACCGTAGCCTCCACCTATAAAAACAGCGGCATAATCACTTGGGTTAACCTGATCCGGATTCAGTGAATTATTAGCTCGATCCAGAAATCCTTCATACTTTATTGTGTAACTGCTAATACCAATAGGATCCATCATAAACGGCACTACTCCGCCGACCGGAGAAGAAAAATCAACAGCGTAGCCATGAGAAACAAAGATATGATACGGAGGTGCGTATTCCCAAAGATTATTTCTAGCGTCATGTTTATCAAGATCACCCATGTGCTCCAGATTTGAAGCAATAATTAAAATCTTTTTGGTGTCGCTTGCAACGGCCGGCAGAACAAAGCTGATAAGGATAATACCCAACACCCTAATTAAATTTTTCATATTCACTCCATTAGTTTAACTTTTGCTTCTAATTAGGCTTAACAACAACCTATGCGCCAGATTGCGCGCTTTTACTGTGTACCCAGCGTTAGAAACACTTTGTAGCTATTTGGATTCAGACGTATCAACTATATTAGTACCGCATTGTGTTCTACGGCACTCACCAGTCCGCACAGAACAGCATGCCTTTTTTGCTTGGTGTCGCTTATACAAAAAATAACCCGTAATCAGCGCCAAAGGCGTTAGGCAAATTAATACCTCTAGATTTTGCTTATTCATTAACGCAGCCCACACACCTAAACTAGATGTCCCTGCAATTAACAAATACAGCGGAACGGCGCAGCAGCCAATACAAGCAATTGCGGCAGCAACGATAACCCATGTAGATTTTTGTGACGACATAACAAGCTCCTGAAAGAAATAGGTTTTATTGCAAGAGCTAGCAGCATAAAATCTGTAGTAGCTACAGATGCAAGCTTTTATATTAAGAGATACAAGCTTTTAACAAACAGGCACAAGCTTTTTATAGGATTATTTATGACATTTGGAATTGGTGATTTGTCACGCGCAACCGGATGCCCTATTGAAACCATCCGCTATTATGAAAAATTAAGCCTACTCAATACGCCACCACGCACAGGTGGCGGCCATCGCCTTTACAATGAAAGCCACCAAAAACGTTTGGGGTTTATTTTAAAAGCGCGTGGTTTGGGTTTTAATTTAGAAAAAACTCGCGAGCTATTAAGTCTTGCAGAAAATAACGAACGCTCTTGCAGTGAAGCTTTGCAACTAGTGGAAAACAATCTCACTACGGTGAATGAAAAATTGGCCGAGCTGCAAGCGATAAAGGAATCTTTATTAGTCATGGCAAAAAATTGCCAGTGCGGCTGCCCCAGTGCCAAGGCACCAGACTGCACCATTGTGGATGTGTTATTCAACAGATCACTTACTTCTCCACCTATTACACCCGCCACCAATTCAAAAGGTTGCTCATGCTAAAAACCACAGGTTTATTTGTACTCACCGCACTCGCTGAAATTATTGGCTGCTTTTTACCTTATTTGTGGCTGCGTAAAGAAGGTTCTATTTGGCTGCTCATTCCCGCCGCTGCGAGCCTCGCTTTATTTGTATGGTTGCTGACCTTGCACCCCGCCGCAAGCGGCCGCGTTTATGCAGCTTATGGCGGTGTTTACGTTGCAACCGCACTACTCTGGTTGCACTTTGTGGATGGAATAAAACTATCCGCTTACGATTGGGTAGGCGCGGGTGTTGCATTAATAGGTATGGGAATTATTGTGGCGGGGTGGAAAAGCGTATAGATAGCGTTTTACTGAGCGACAAACACCGGCGCAAAACCGCCGCCTTGAGTTCTAAAGTTTGTGGTTTGGCCTTGATACAAACGCGCGGCGAGTAATTGAATTTCGCCGCTGTAAACATAAGCGCGAATATCCATTTTTAATGCGGTTTGTTCTTTATCTACCAGCATTCCACGCTCACTCGGCAGCACGATTTTTTGCGCAACATAATCGCCTTGTAAAATTTCATCCCACACGCGCTTGGTGAGCTTGTCACCGCGATAAGCGGCGCGGCTACCAAAACCAGATGCAGGTTTAAAAAATAACTGCTTGCGTGTCGCCCATAAATTTTCTGCATTATCGGCAGTAACCGCTTGAGTCTTTGGAATAGCGACGCTCAATATTTTAATATCTTTTTCACTTGCACCCAATTTTTCTAAATGCTGTGCATCTCCCAAAATAACCAGATTGCGCTTATCGGCATAGAGTGCGTATTGATGGGGATTAGGTGTAAGCACAACAGAACCTTCTTCATAAGCGTTGCGCAGTACCGCGAGTGATTCACCCGCCAAGGAAAAATCCGTTAAGCGGTTATACACCAAATCAATCACCTCTCCTTTTTCTTGCCCTTGATACAGTAATTGACCGCCACTTAATTGCAATTCACTAGGATCGGCAATTATCGCGCTAATACCATTGCGCTCAAATAATCGCTGAGTCATTTTGAATTCGGGATAGAGAAATTGTTGCGTAGGGTTTTCATCTACAATGGCAATACGCGTAAGCGGTTTATCGCCGCGTTGTAATTGCCATTCGCGCAAAAACATGGCCATAAATTCTTGATCCAGCTCTGCTTTTAATACGGGTAATAGCGTTCCCGCCGCACGGCAGCATTCAGTTTGCGCACTTACCAAAGCAGTATTTAAAAACGCGCCGCCGGCATTGGTATTGATTTCAATTATTTGCGGGCCTTGCTCGTTCAAATGAAAATCGTAACCCATAAACACACCAGAAGTTCCGGGGTTGTAGCGCGCTATGGCAGGTGCTCGCGCTAAAATGTTTTCTTCATAAGCAGGCAAATTCACCACGCGTGCAACGGCTTGAATTAAATCGCGCATTTGCTGCAATTGTGCGGGCGATATAAAAACCGTGGTATTAGAAAATAATTGTGGATGAGTGGCTAACACATCTTGGTTGATATCATCAGCGCGCAGAATATTATCTAGCTGCTCGCGATTTAAGGTGGTGCAAAAGCAATCGTGGTTCAATAGCTCTGCAGGGCTCGCACAATCGGCATTACAGCTTGACGATTTATCGTTGCTCATAAGTATCGACCTGTGTTGTACGCGGTAAACCTAAGGATAAAACTGCTGCCAGTGCAATAAAAAGTGCCGATGCCCATAAGCAGGCTACGAGCCCCGATATTTGATAAACCCAACCGGAAAGCAAGGTTCCAATTAAGCGCCCCAATGCGTTGGCCATGTAATAAAAACCAACATCCAATGATGTGCCATCTTCTTTGGCATAGCTCACAATTAAATAACTGTGAAGCGATGAGTTAATCGCAAACAAAATTCCGAATAGGCATAACCCAGAAATCAACACCGGAGTAACGGGCAGATTGGTTGACATAGCCATTGCGATAGCTGCTGGGATAAACGTTAAACCTAAGGCCCACCAAAATGCGCTGCGACCATCGGGAATTTTTCCACTGACCTTGCCGGTAATGAATGGCGCGGCCGATTGCACTATGCCGTAACCAATAACCCAGAGCGCTAAAAACCCACCTACCCACCAAAAACTCCAACCGAGCTGGCTGCTTAAAAATACCGGTAGCGCTACCACAAACCAAATATCCCGCGCGCCAAATAAAAACAACCGCGCTGCCGATAAAATATTAATCGCACGGCTTTTAGACAAGACCTCTGAAAACTTGGGTTTGTTTTTGGCTTTACCTAAATCCTGCTGCAATAAAAACAAACTCGCCAACCAAATAAGGCCGAGCACTGCAGCCATAGCCAACATCGAAGCTTTAAAACCAATAAGTGCAAGCAGTACGCCACCGAGAAAAAAACCCACACCTTTAAGTGCGTTTTTTGAACCGGTGAGTAAGGCAACCCATTTAAATAATTGCCCCTGTTGATTCGCAGACACCAAACTTTTAATGGCGCTTTTCGCACTCATTTTATTGAGGTCTTTGGCGATACCCGATAAGGCCTGCGCACCCATCACCAAAGGTACGCTCAGCCATTGGCTTGGCACAGCGAGCATTACCAAGGCAATGACCTGTAATGCCAAACCAATATTCATGGTGCGATTCAAACCAATACGCGCGCCCAAATAGCCACCAAACAAATTGGTAATAACACCAAATATTTCATAAAACAAAAACAGCGCAGTAATTTGCAGTGGGCTGTAACCGAGTTGATGAAAATGCAACACCACCAACATGCGCAATGCGCCGTCGGTTAAGGTAAATGCCCAGTAATTTCCGGTAACTATGGCGTATTGGCGAATGGCTGTATTCATAAATATTTAATCGTAGCTCAATGTGGGTTCCCTCTCCCTCTGGGAGAGGGCTAGGGTGAGGGGAATAAGCTAGATACAACCACCCTCATCCTAGCCTTCTCCCAGAGAGAGAAGGAATAAAAAACTTAAGTAAGCACTACTCTGCCAAACCCACCAACCGCGCCAACTCCGCCGTGCGATTGGCATAACCCCACTCGTTGTCGTACCACGCATAAATTTTTACTTGGGTGCCATTGGTCACCATTGTAGAAAGCGCATCCACAATCGATGAACGCGGATCACCGCAATAATCGTTTGAAACCAGCGGCAATTCCTCGTACCCCAAAATATTTTTCAACTCGTTTTCGCTGGCCGCCTTTAAGAGTGCATTGACTTCTTCTACCGTGGTTTCGCGCTCAACTTCAAATACGCAATCCGTTAAAGATGCATTTGCCAAGGGAACACGCACCGCGTGACCATTTAAACGCCCGCGCAATTCAGGGAAAATTTCTGCAATCGCGGTAGCCGACCCTGTAGTAGTAGGAATTAAATTAGAGCCCGATGAACGCGCACGGCGCAAATCTTTATGAGGCTGGTCCAAAACACTTTGGGTATTGGTTAGGTTGTGAATGGTGGTGATAGAACCGTGACGAATGCCGAGTTTTTCGTGAATTACTTTTACAATAGGAGCGAGGCAATTGGTGGTGCAAGATGCCGCTGTGACAATGCGATGCTCCGCAGGATTAAATAAATGATCATTCACCCCCATCACAATATTTAACGCGCCCGCTTCTTTGACCGGCGCGCTCACGACTACACGTTTTACACCTTGATCTAAATAGGCTTGCAGTATGGCAACGGATTTCATTTTGCCGCTGCATTCAATCACCACATCACAAGCAGACCAATCGGTATCTGCAATCGCTTTGTTGGTGGTCACTTTAATCTTGTGATTGTTAATCACAAGACAATCGCCTTCTGCAGTGACTACATGGGGCCAAGT
>CAUOQW010000020.1:0-12965 GCA_963506825.1 uncultured Cellvibrio sp. | reverse complement strand
GGATTTATATAATCCAGATTGGTTTTGGCTTACCTTAATTTATTGTTTTTACTATACGGGGATGAGACGACGACAACTGGTAAATCTAAAAAGATCAGATATTGATTTTGTCAGTCAAACAATTCTTTTAAGTTATGAAGGCTCGAAAACGCGACGAGAATGGAAAATACCTATTCACGAAGATCTTATGCCTATGCTTACTCGTTTGATTTCGGAAAATGAGTTGGTGCTAAGGCGTGGAATGGCTAAGGACGATAAAATTTTCAATATAGCTCGATTCAATTGTAAGTTTAAGGCTGAAAAAGATGGAGGTTTGAAAGCGGAGTCAATAACTGGTTTTTTCAAACGCCTGACATCTAAAACAAAAGTACCCATAGGTGCACATAGATTTAGACATACTTTGGCTACCGTACTTTGCAATCCGCCAGACAATTCGTCACCAGATATATTTGCGGCTCAGTCCATTTTAGGCCATACAAATTTGCAAACAACTAGAGATTATGTTCAAACCAGCATAGGGCGGATGGATAGCGCACTTAAGAAAATTGGTGCCCCGTTTAACGTCAATCGAACAGCTCACTTGACAAGTGAACCTGTTATGCGTGAATCTATATGATATTCGCATAGTTCTGCGATGCGAAAGCGGTATACAGAGGCAGTTCTGTACAAAAACTGGGCAAATTTAGTTGGAGCGCAGCTCACTATTTTTGAAAGTATCTAGAGCAAAGCACTGGCAGTGTTGAGGTCAGCGGTTCGATCCCGCTTAGCTCCACCAAATACTAAACCCGCGTTTCTCACGAAACGCGGGTTTTTTATTTTGTGCGCTTATTTTTTCGAGTGGAGTTTAGCGGGTAAGAACCGCTGATGCGGTTGACGTGTATGGATGCACTAATGTCGCGGGCGCAGGATGCGCAGGAGCGACCACTAATTTGTCTGGAACAAATTTGCACAGCGAAGCTGCCCGAAGGGCGAAGCACATGGATGTGCTGAGTGCATCCCGCGTGGTGATAGTCACTATTGACGCCTGCTTTTGATCTTCATTTCTCTCTCTAAAAAATTTAAGTCCATATTAAGTCCAAAGCGCTCATTCCATCCGGCCAAAACTTCCAAAAAAGCCTTACTCAAAGAAGTCTACAAGCTCTCCGCTAGTGATCCAAAACTCAAAGCCATTGCTTTTAATTTAACCAAGTGCTACAAATGTCCTTTGTCCTAGAACAAAGGACATGCCCCCCTGTTTTTACAAAAGTCCTCACTATGAAAAGCCAAGACATTTTGCTTTTGCTCAAGCTGTTGAGCATGGAGAAGTCCCTAGCGACTGACGCGGAGCCTGATTACAGCGTTCGCCAATTGGAAGCGCTCACAGGTATTAGCAAGTCCGAACTCAGTGCTGCATTGAACCGTTGTAGTCGCGTTGGTTTGGCGGCGAGAGATCGCCAATCCAATGCGCCACGGGTTAATCGCAAGGCACTATTGGGCTTTCTTCTGAACGGCATTAAGTACGTTTTCCCCGTTAAGCCTGCGGAATTGGTACGCGGAATTCCTACTGCGTTTGCCGCCCCCGTGATGGAAGGAAAAATGATGTCTGCAGGTGATGCAATAAACGTATGGCCAGACGCAACCGGAAACGCCAAAGGGCAAGCCATAGTGCCCCTGTTTAAATCTGTACCCGCTGCTGCAAAAGCAGACTCAAAACTCTACGAGCTATTAGCTTTAGTGGATGCTATTCGCATCGGTAATGCGCGGGAAACTGAATTGGCCGCAAAATTACTTGAACAGGAGTTCGCACAATGAGCCGCTTATTTGATCTATAAGTTTAACGTATCTCTAAATTCGCCAGATATAAGTTACGCGGTGCAATCGACTGCAGGTGGTGATCTTGGGAGAGAGAAATTGATTTTTTGAGCGGATGGAAAAAGCGTGTAATGCAGTGTAAGTGACATGCGCTCGATCAACTGCTAGGCTCGGCCAACTATTTGCTATTGATTAATTGATATTCGTTTTGTTTGGTTGGGGTTTATAAATTTACTCTGGCGCTAATTTTGACTGGCGTTAAGAAGGGCTACTCGTATGAATCATTACTTATAGCCCAACATTGATTGAAAAATACAAAATCACAAAAGAAGATATAGAACTATGGAGTTAATAAAGTGACAGGAAGCTCTAACAGTACATTTACACTTCAAGACTTAGGTATCGCTTATCGCAAAGCCAAGGTAGATTTATATTATTCCAGCCAAGTTTCATTGCAAGCGATAGCAGATTACGAAGAAAATCTTGCAGGTAATTTAGAGCTGTTATTAACACGTTTGAATGGGGAGAGCACAGACTGGGCTTTAGATGATGGTTTTATAGGTGATTGGACACTCGCTCCAAAATCCATCACACCAGAAACAGAGTTAAACGATAATCTGAAGAATAACGGCCTAAGATTTTCCTCACCAGAAGAGCAATGGCGTCATACCTGCGAGAACTCTAAGGTAGTAGCAGAATTTCGTTTGATGGCCAACGTGAGCATGGACTTTCATGTGCTCTCTGCATTGTGGATTTTAAAAGTTGGCCACAAGTACGACGCAAAATTAAATACTTGCTCTTACGGTAATCGCCTACGCCGAACAGAAGCGGGCGCATTCAGCACCTTATCCCTTGGCTCTTTCAAGCCATACCTTAAACACTTTAGGGATTGGAGAGATAACGGCATTCAGGCTATGCGTTCTGCATTAGATGCGAATAAAAAAATTGTTGCCTTAACTGCCGATGTAAGCTCCTTCTATCACGAATTAAACGCAGATTTTATGCTTGATGCAGGCTTCAATAGTCTCCTCAATATAGAGCTTTCAAGCGATGAGCAAAAACTACACGCTATATTTATTAATGCATTAATGGGTTGGGCGAATATCACGCCCTTAAAAAAAGGGCTACCCGTTGGCTTGCCAGCTTCTGCCGTTGTTGCAAATTTAGCATTAGTTGAATTGGATCGCCTTATCGAACAACAAATCGCGCCCATTTACTATGGCCGCTATGTAGACGATATTATTCTGGTTATGGAAAACGGGGCAAATTTTGTAAGCACCAGTGAATTATGGGAGTGGTTATTTTCAAGATCCGATGAAAAATTGAGTTGGGTTGACGCAGTAACAGATAAAAAAATTATTCAATTTAAACCCAGCTATTTGAATGCCAGTAAGATCCATTTTGAAAATGCTAAAAATAAGGTGTTCTTGCTCGCAGGGGAAACGGGTAAGACCTTGGTAAACGCCATTGCGCATCAAATTCATGCGCGCGCGAGTGAGTGGCGGGCCATGCCGTCTTTGCCCAATTCAGCGGAATATGTGAGCACCGATTTGGTAGCCGCTACTCAAAGCGATGGTGAAGCGGCCGATAACCTGCGCAAAGCCGATGCATTAACCATGCGCCGTGCAGGTTTTGCGATTAAATTGCGAGTTTTTGAAGCCTACGAACGAGACTTTCACCCGGATGACTGGCAAGAACATCGCCACGCATTTTTCCGCGCATTCATCCAGCATGTATTGGTATTACCCAATTTCTTTGAACTTTCGCTTTATTTGCCGCGCGTTTTACGCTTAGCAACAGCTTGTGAAGATTTTGAATATTTAGCACAGTTATTGAAGCGATTAGAATCTATTTGCAAATCTGTACAAGAAAACTGCAGCACAAAAATTAAATCCTGCGAAACAGAAAATAGTCCAGAGCGCGGGTATATAGTCTACCGCTGGACTAATCAGCTCGGCAAAAACGTATTAGAAAGCATCACCGCCGCATTTCCGCCAAGCCTATCTAAGCGAGGTAAAAGTAGCTGGAAAACTCATATGAGTGAGTACTCCCCGTTTGATTATATGACATCGCTCCAATGGCCATTTACAGAAAAAGACTTTCAGGTGAAGCAGGCAAAGTTTTTTAATTATGACCTTGCACACATGCCCTTTAGGTTTATAGGCCTACCTAAAGAAATGATTGCACAGCGTGGCATTCCTAAAGTAAGTACAGTCACTTATCTGCAAAATGCGCATAGCCTGCTTGATCCAGTAATTACCGACGGTATTGCAGACTTGGCAAACTGGTTTAAGTTAAAAAAAGGTCTGCCACATGGGTTACTCTTTGCAACACGGCCTTTTAATTTGGCTGAATTGTATGTATTAGCGAAAGCCCCTTTTCAGGCCGCCAGCGCAGAATCAATGAAGCAAGTCGTTCGCGCCATGAGAGGTTTTTCACTCAATGAAAAAATGCCAACGGTGGATAAAAATGGCGTGCTACAAATTCCCGATGGCGAACCAACGCCTACACAATCCATCGCTGTATCCAGTTGGAAAACCGACGATAAAAGTTGGGTTGCTTCGGTTATGCGAACCACAGATTCCAATTTTGAACGTTATGGCCGCTTAGCACGCTTAACATCACAGCTGATCTCACAGCCCAAAGGTGCCAAGTATTTTATTTTGCCAGAGCTGGCGCTGCCAGCGCATTGGTTCATCCGTTTTGCGCACAAGCTCCAGAGCAGAGGTATTTCGCTTATAACCGGCATTGAGTACCTACACCCCAATAAAGGTACAGTGTGTAATCAAGTGTGGGCTGCCCTTACGCACGATGGTTTAGGTTTTCCATCAGCAATGATTTATAGGCAAGATAAACAGCGCCCCGCACTGCATGAAGAGCGCGAATTAAAACGCTTAGCAAATTGCGAATTAACGCCTACCACTCGCTGGCTAACACCACCCGTAATACAGCACGGTGATTTCCGTTTTGCGCTATTGGTATGCAGTGAGCTGACCAATATAAGTTACCGTGCCGCACTGCGCGGCAATATCGACGCCTTGTTTGTGCCTGAATGGAACCGCGACACTGAAACATTTAATGCCTTGGTCGAATCTTCGGCCTTGGATATTCATGCCTACATTATTCAATGTAATGATCGTCAATATGGCGATAGCCGCATTCGTGTGCCACATAAAGACAGTTGGCAGCGCGATTTGCTACGCGTTAAAGGCGGCATTACCGACTATTACGTTATAGGTGAAATTGATGTGCACGCACTGCGGCGTTTTCAATCTAGCCACCGTTCACCCAGTGGCCCGTTTAAACCAGTACCCGATGGGTTTGTTATAAATTACGATAGAAAAATATTGCCTCTGGGGGAAAACGATGAGTAACGCACAATAAGAGCAATTTTGATATTGATTTTACTCTGATCTATTTTAGGAAAAATTTGGATCCTCGCCTACGCGAGGATGACAAGACAAAAGGAAAATTGTTTCGTATTAACCAGATGTTAGCTTCAACAAATTTAAACCTCGTAGGTTTTCCCTGACAACTAAAGTATCCCTATATCCCTTCGCAACCTAACGCTATAATCCCATCCCCAATATCCCTACAACAAAAAATAACTAACCCAAATGAACTCTATACAAACACCAAAAACCAACAACTCCCCATTCCGCATCCTATTCGCCAGCCTAATCGGCACAACCATCGAATTTTTCGACTTCTACATCTACGCCACTGCCGCCGTTTTGGTATTTCCCAAATTATTTTTCCCAGCAGGTGACCCAACTATTGCAGCCTTACAATCGCTAGCGACTTTCGCTTTAGCATTTTTCGCTCGACCAATTGGTTCAGCATTATTTGGTCATTACGGCGATCGCATTGGCCGCAAGGCGACTTTGGTTGCGGCTTTGATGACCATGGGCATTTCCACGGTGCTTATAGGTTTATTGCCTTCTTACGAGTCAATCGGAATTACTGCGACTGTGCTGTTGTGTTTGTGTCGCGTAGGGCAGGGGATTGGTTTGGGCGGTGAATGGGGCGGGGCAGTGTTGTTGGCGACTGAGAATGCGCCGGAAGGTAAGCGGGCTTGGTATGGCATGTTTCCGCAGTTCGGTGCGCCCATTGGGTTTATATGTTCTACCGGTGTGTTTTTATTGTTAACGCACAATTTAAATGATGCGGATTTTTTAAGTTGGGGTTGGCGAATTCCTTTTATTGCGAGTGCTTTGTTAGTGATTGTTGGTTTGTATGTGCGTTTGAGTTTAGAAGAGACGCCAGCATTCAAGCAGGCGATTGAAACCGAAAAGCGCGTGCGTGTTCCTATGGTGACTGTATTGACCCAGCATATGCGCGTAACAATTTTGGGTGCGTTTTTGGCGATAGCGGCATTTGCGGTGTTTTACATTACCACGGTGTTTTCCTTGGGGTGGGGCACCAGCAAATTGGGCTACACCCGCGAAGATTTTTTAATCCTGCAATTGTATGCGGTGTTTGCGTTCCTGATTACCATTTGGTTGTCGGCACTTGTCGCAGACAAAATAGGCCGCCGCGCTATGTTAATGATTGCCGGTATCACCGTGATGATTTTTGGATTAGGTTTTGCGCCCTTGTTAAATTCCGGTTCAAATGTCGGCGTTTTAATTGCGCTGTCGCTAGGCTTTGGTGTTATGGGTTTAACCTATGGTTCACTGGGTACTGCGCTTGCTGAAATTTTCCCCACAGAAGTGCGTTACACAGGTGCATCGCTCAGTTTTAATTTTGCGGGAATTATCGGCGCGTCCTTAACACCTGCGATAGCGAGCTGGCTAGCGACAAATTATGGTCTGCCGTTTGTGGGTTATTACATTTCAATTGCGGGGATACTAACGCTGCTTGCGGCTTTTGCGTTGTCGAAGTCCTTGGGTAAATAATCCAGCTAAGAATTACGGTCAGAGTAAAATGGCACTACGTAAGCTTATGACTACCGCTCATCCTGAGACTGTCGAAGGGTTTTGCTCTAGATCCTTCGACTACTTCGCGCTCAGAATGAGCGGAAGTATTAACTAATTTGCTTAACTAAGTGCTATTGAATTTAGAATAAATTCTTTACTATCGCAAAAATCAAAAACAACACCCAAGAAGCTGCAAGCAACGCCCAAGGCAAACGAGGCGATGCTTGCGCATTCACAATTTCTTCTTTTTGATTGGTCGGTTTATCTTGCATTAACTTGGTTGCTAATTGCTTTACTTTTTTAACTCGTTTATCCAAGTCCCGCGATTTTTCACTTTGCTGCCGCAAAAATAATTCCATTCCCCGCTGAATGCCATTGGCAATGGCTTTGGTTTCCACGGTGGTTTGGCCTTCGGTTTTAATGGTGTTTGCGATTTTTAAGGCTTCTGCGCGAATATCGCGGGCGTCTTTTTTCTGTTTGCCTTTTGTTGATGATAGTGCGGCTGCTACTGGCGCTGGTTGCGTCATAAAACGAATCTCAAATCAGTTATAAATAAAGGGCTGTCAAACAAAAATCTGCATCTCCTCCCCAATCTTTTTCCGCATCTCCATCAACTTAACGGCTGCTGCATGTTGTTGTTTGTCTTGATCTGTCTCTGGTACCCAAACAGGAACTTTGACGGGCTGCCCGGATTCATCTACTGCGACCATAATGACTATGCAATGGGTCGTCAGTCTTCTATTTAAGGATTTCGGATCGCACGCATTGACTTCTATTGCAATATGCATGGACGACTTGCCGGTATAAATAATTTTTGCGCTCACCTCTACTAAGTTGCCAACATGTACGGGCGATACGAATCGGATTCCACCGGCGTATGCTGTTACGCAATAGCGGCTGCTCCAACCTGCCGAGCAGGCGTAGGCCGCGAGGTCGATCCATTTCATAACGGCGCCACCGTGAACCTTGCCGCCGAAGTTTACATCTTGCGGTTCAGCCAGAAAACGTAAGGTTATATCGCGTTGTGGATTGCTCATGGTTTTCTCGCTCTAGGTTCGGTGGTGATAAGAATAACTCTAGCCCAAAAGTTGAGACATCATTGCCCCTTGTTTTGCGATATCACTCTTGGCTCGGCCACGGGGACTAATTTTCCATCGCGTAATTGAATTGCTTGCGATGCGCCCATGCGCTGCCAAATTTTTAAATCGTGGCCTTTTTGTTTTAATGATTGCTGTATATTTTCTGACATAGCGGCTTCTACAAATAAAATATTGGGGTTCCACTGTTGATGAATGCGCGGATGCGTCATGGCTTGTTCGGCAGGCATGCCATCATTGAGGGTGTATAGAAGTGTTTGCACTACTTGCGAGATAATCGTTGGGCCGCCCGCAGCACCGAGAGTCATTACCGGCACACCATCTTTAAATACCAAGGTGGGGCTCATGCTAGAGAGCGGGCGTTTGCCTGCTTGCACTGCATTTGCATCTGAGCCGACTAAACCAAACGCATTGGCTGCGCCCACTTGTGCAGAAAAATCATCCATTTGATTATTTAATACCACGCCCGTGCCCGGAATAACTACTTTGCTGCCAAAGCTGGTGTTAACGGTGGAGGTAATAGCGACCCAATTACCTGCCAAATCTGCTGCGGCAATATGGGTGGTGTGTTTATTCATTAGTGCTTCAATATCTGCATCGGGATTACCGTGATTAATAGTCGCGGTAGTTTTTTCGAGGCTGATTTTTTGCGCAATTATTTTTGCATAGCGTTTATCGGTAAGGCTTGCAGGCACTTGGGTGAAATCGGCATCGCCTAACCAGTGGGCGCGATCTGCAAATGCAAATTTCATAGCCTCTGCAATTAAATGATAACGCTCAGCTTGCGTGGCTTTGTTTAAATCGAATTGTTCCAGAATATTTAAAATTTGTGCGACATGAGTGCCGCCGGAGCTGGGTGGTGGAAAACCATACAGTGTGTAGCCTGCAAACTCGGAAACCACTGGTTCGCGTAGTTTAATTTGATAATTGGCAAAATCTTTTTGGGTGATAATGCCGCCATGTTGCTTCATCCAGCTCGCCGTTTTTTTCGCAAAATCGCCTTGGTAAAAATATGCTGGTCCTTGCTTGGCAATTGCGCGATAGGTTGCGGCGAGATCTTTTTGTTGTAGTTGCGCATGTGCTGCGAATGGTTGCTTGTCTTTATCCAAAAAAATAGCGGCGCTGGCGGGGAACTGCGAAAGTCTTTTACTGGTTGCTGCAAGGCGCTCAGCCAAACTGACTGAAACAGGAAAGCCGGTTTCCGCTAAGTGGGCTGCAGGCAAAATAAGATCGCGAAATTTTAGTGCGCCGCCGAGTTGTTGTAATTTGTGCAGTGCCATTACCGAGCCTGGAATTCCAACAGCTAAGGCACCGGTACGGCTTAATTCTGGGTTTGCTTTTCCGTCTACTAAAAACATATCGCGCTGCGCTGCGGCAGGCGCCATTTCACGGCCATCAATGGCAAAAATTCGCCCATCTGCCAAGCGCACTAAAATAAAACAGCCGCCGCCAATACCGGAGTTATGGCCATCCACCACGCCTAAGGTAAAGGCCGCTGCAATGGCTGCATCCACAGCATTGCCGCCACGCGCAACTACATCCATGGCTATACCGCTCGCATAAGGACTTACGGTGGCAATGGCGGTTTTTCCATCCGCGCTGATGCGGGCATAAGGATTGGGTGGCGGTGCTTCATCTGCATGAATCGCACTAGCAGAGGTGAACACGAGTAAGGCAAATAGCCAATTTTTCATGAATATATCCTGATAGAGCTTTGCTGCGAGATAAAGGCAAGGTGCTGAGCGTTGGAAGGGCTAGTGAGTAATAAGTTCTTTATTTTATGACGGATGCTTACAGCCTGCGCCGGCCATTGTAATCGGCATTAAATGGGAAGGCGAATCTGAGGGAGGTAATAACAAGATCGCGCAACTATTAGCTTCAAAGGCGATTTTATGCGCTAGTGCACACTAATTTTAGGTTTTACTGATTATTTGAAAGATAAATTGACAGCGCTGTTGACAGCGCTGTCAGTCATCACTAAAGTAGGCCTCACGAGTTAATGAAACGGTCTGATTTTTCAGTACGTTTTCATGGTGAAGTCTCTCACCGTCGATGTCTGGTTGATGCATCGACGTCTCCCTCTTGCCCTTTACATTGTAAAGGGCTTTTTTTTGTCCGAATTTTCTCTTCCTCTGTTAACCGGCAGCTCAAAAACGTTATCGAGGTGGCCGATACAAGGCAAAACTGGTTGAAAAAGGCGGAGTTTATTGAAATAAATGAGCCCTTTTGAGATCAGTTTTAACGCTGCAGCGGCAACGCAGATAGTTTTTCAGCTGCCCGCTAGGTTATTTCCTGTGGAGCTGGCATAATCACGACCCCCAAATTTGGGCTTATCCGCTCGCTATTCAATATGCGCATAACTCCAGCCTAAGTGCGTCTAGGTCTTTGCAGATGCACACCCTATCGATATCAGAGGATTAACATGCAACCACAGGTAAAGCCCAAAAACCCAAACTTCTCTTCTGGCCCTTGCAGCAAGCGCCCAGGCTACAGTTTGGATCAACTGGATGTTTCTACTCTTGGCCGCTCACACCGTTCCGCTATTGGTAAAGCCGCATTGCAGCGCGCGTGTGAAGACACCGCTGAATTGCTCGGTTTGCCAGCCGGTTATCGTGTAGGTGTAGTGCCAGGTTCAGACACAGGCGCAGTGGAAATGGCTATGTGGTCGCTGTTGGGCCAACGCGGTGTGGATATCCTGCAGTGGGAATCCTTCGGTAACGGTTGGCTGAGCGATGCCACCAAAGAATTAAAGCTGACTGTAAACGCCCACAACGGCGAATACGGTTTGTTGCCAGATTTGACCAAAGTGAATTTCGATAATGATGTTATCTTCACTTGGAACGGCACCACCTCAGGCGTAAAAGTACCTAACGGCGACTGGATTCCTGCTGATCGTAAAGGCTTGACCATTTGCGATGCAACTTCTGCAGTGTTCGCTATGGAAATGCCATGGGAAAAATTAGACGTAATTACTTTCAGCTGGCAAAAAGTGCTCGGCGGCGAAGGTGCTCACGGTATGTTGATCCTGAGCCCACGCGCAGTTGAGCGTTTGGAAACTTACAAGCCATCTTGGCCAATGCCAAAATTGTTCCGCATGACCAGCGGCGGTAAAGTAACTGAAGGTTTGTTTAAAGGCGAAACTATCAATACTCCATCTATGTTA
Source organism: uncultured Cellvibrio sp. (assembly GCA_963506825.1). Taxonomy (GTDB): domain Bacteria; phylum Pseudomonadota; class Gammaproteobacteria; order Pseudomonadales; family Cellvibrionaceae; genus Cellvibrio. Next base: position 1,995 of record CAUOQW010000020.1, on the reverse strand, counting down.
GCGGTTGCTGATTATTTGGATGCATTGGATTGGGTACGTGCAATCGGCGGCGTGAAAGAAACTATCGCTCGTTCAAATGCAAACTTGGCTGTGTTGGAAAAATTTGTTGCAGCCAATGATTGGATTAGCTTCTTGCCACAAGTGCCAGAAACGCGTTCAAACACATCAGTTTGCTTCGTGTTGAAAGCTACCGAAGATCAAGTAAAAGCCATGATCAAATTGTTGGATAAACAAGGCGTAGCTTATGACATAGGCGCGTACCGTGATGCTCCAGCAGGTTTGCGTATTTGGTGTGGTGCAACTGTAGAAGCGGCTGATCTTGAAGCCTTGTTGCCTTGGTTGACTTGGGCATATCAAGAAGCCACTAAATAATCGTTAGGCGATTTCGATTTAGGGCTGTGTAATTACACGGCCCTTTTTAGTTTTGACTCTTATAAACGATGATTCTCACATCGCATCGAAGAAGGAAAAAATCATGTTCAAAATAAAAACCTACAACACAATTTCTATCAAAGGCCTGAGCCGTTTTGGCCGCGACAAATACGAAGTGGCAAGCGATATTGGCGCTCCAGATGCCTATATCCTCCGCAGTCATAAATTGCAGGGCGAAGCTTTGCCTGCAAGCGTAAAAGCCGTTGCACGTGCTGGCGCTGGCACTAACAACGTGCCGGTTGCTGAATACACTAAGTTGGGTGTTGTGGTGTTCAACTCACCCGGCGCTAACGCTAACGCCGTAAAAGAATTAGTACTTACCGGCATGTTGCTCGGCTCACGTGGAATTCTTCCGGGCATGGCTTATGTGAATGGTTTGACGCACATGACTGATGCCGACGAAATGTCCAAATTGTTGGAAAAAGAAAAATCCAACTTCGCCGGTTTTGAATTGCAAGGTAAAACTTTGGGTATCGTCGGCTTGGGCGCAATCGGCTCTATGATTGCAGACGCTGCTTTGGCTTTAGGTATGAACGTAGTAGGTTTTGACCCAGCGCTTTCAGTAGAAGCTGCATGGCGCTTGCCGAATCAAGTGGCCAAAATGGAAAACTTGCAATCGCTGTTGGCGCGTGCGGATTATGTGACTTTGCACGTTCCTGCGATTGATGCGACCAAGCACATGATCAACGCTGATACTTTAAAAGTGATGAAGAAAGGTTCAGTACTTTTAAACTTTGCGCGTGAAGCTATTGTGGATGCACACGCAGTGGTCGATAGTTTGAATGCCGGCCATTTGGGTAAATACATCTGCGATTTCCCAGAGCCCATTTTGTTGAATCGCCCAGACGTTTACGCCATGCCGCACATTGGCGCGAGCACTGAGGAGGCTGAAGAAAATTGCGCAATTATGGCGGCTGATCAGTTGATGGATTACCTTGAAAACGGCAATATCAAAAACTCGGTAAACTTCCCAGCGGTTGCTATGGATCGCGGTGCAAATACTGGTGCACGCATTACTTTTTCTAACGAAAACGTATCAGGCGTTTTAGGTCATGTATTGTCAGTGTTGGCAGATAACAAAGTGAATGTTATCGATATGGTCAATAAAAGCCGTGGCGATGTGGCTTACAATATTATTGATGTACAACAAGCGCCGACATCCGCCGTACTTGAAGCGATTACCAAAGTAGAGCACGTTATTTCCGTTCGCGTTATTTAATCTCCAATCGCCCCTGACCAATCACTCCTGACCAATCACTCCTGGCCAGTGATTGGTCAGGAGTGATCTCCGCATGTACAAACTCGTTTTCTTCGTTCCTGAATCTCATCTTGAACCCGTCAAGGCTGCTGTATTTGCGGCAGGCGCGGGTGCTATTGGCAATTACGATCAATGTTGTTGGCAGACAAAAGGAATAGGACAGTTTCGTCCGCTCGAAGGAAGCAATCCTTTTATAGGAGATCCTCAACAATTAGAGCGGGTCTCGGAATATCGCGTTGAAATGGTCTGCGATGAATCGCGTATTAAGGCTGCGGTAGCTGCATTGCGCGCAGCTCATCCATACG